>NZ_JBFRFW010000012.1:0-239657 GCF_052115025.1 Bradyrhizobium sp. 2TAF24
AGGCCGATCGCGGCTGACGGGCAATACGGCGTGTTCTTCGCTGCCCATCAGGTCGCCACCATCGACTTGACGGGCTCAAAAAGTGTCGGTGATGTCTCCGAACGGGTGTCGGCCATGTCCCCGGACTGAACATCAAGTCCGGCAATGACACCGTGGGGATGAAGCGCCCCGACAATACTATTGCCCTCACTCGAACAACGGCACCTGGGTCATCTGCGGCACCAGCACGAGGCCCCTGTCGGTGATGCGGATTTCGGGGATCACCGACAGCGGGATGAGGTTGAAGCCCATGTAGGGAATGGTGCAGCCAGCCGCGCGCCATTCGACCTTGAGCTGCTTCACTTCCTCCGCAACCTCCGTGATGCGCTTGTCCGAGAGAAGGCCGGCGATCGGCAGCGGCACCAGCGCTTTCACCGCGCCGTCGGCGACGACACAGACGCCGCCTTGACGCTCCTTGATCGCAGCCAGCGCCACCTGCATGTCGGCCTCGTTGGTGCCGGCGATGATGATGTTGTGGCTGTCGTGGCCGACGCTGGAGGCGACCGCGCCGCGCGTCAGGCCGAAATCCTTGAGCAGGCCATGGGCGACGTTACCCGCGGACTTGCCGTGCCGCTCCACCACCGTGACGAAGCACAGGCCATGGCGATCGAACAGCTCCTGCCAGTCGCGTGCCGGCGTGATCGCGACCTTGTCGTGCACCAGCGTGATGCCGGGCAGCGCGGTGCGGATGGCGTTGACGGTGCACGCGCCCGCCGGCAGCTCCGGCGTCAGGCGCACATGTTGCGGCAGCTTCACCGTGGCGTAGGCCGCCCTGGGGTACTGGTAGCGCTGCGACAGCGCGGCATCGAGCAGCGGCGTGATTTTGCCGTCGTCGACCACGAGTTCGCCGCCATACCAGGTCGAGCGCGGCTTGAGGTCGTCGCCCATCAGCACGAGGTCGGCGCGGCGGCCGCCACCGAGACCGCCGACCTCGTTCTCGGCATTGAAGCGCGTCGCGCCATGCAGCGAGCCCATCGCCCACGCCTGCTCCGGCGACATCCCCGCCTTCACCGCCTCGCGCACCACCCAGTCGAGGCCGAACTGCAGGAGGTCGTCGGCGTCGCGATCGTCGGTGCACACGGCGACGCGCTTGTGGGAGGCGCCGAGCTCGGTGATGGTGCGGATCGCCTGCGGCAGGCTGTGCCATGGCGTGGTCGGCGGCCCGCCGCGCAGGAACAGCCAGACGCCGGCTTCCAGCAAATCGTCGGCGATGTCGCGGTCGATCGCTTCATGGGTGTCGGTGACGCCGCTCGCGGCGTAGGCCGCGACGAACTCGCGGCCGTAGACATGGCCCGACACCGGCCGCCCCCGCGACAGCGCCGCGGCAAGGATGGCATGGCTGCGCTCATCCCCCATGGCGACCGGCACGAAATCCATCTTCTCGCCGAGCGCCACCGCCTCGGGCCAGCGGTCGAACAGGCCGGCGATCTTGTCGGCAGTGAGGTCGCCGCCCGCGGTCTCCAGCGCCGCCGAGGTCGCCGGCACGGTGCTCGGCACCGTCAGGAAGATCGACAGCGGCGCCTGCCTTGCATCTTCGAGCATGGCTTCGACACCGGCGACATCCATGACATTGCCGATCTCATGGCTGTCACAGAAGATCGTGGTGGTGCCGTTGAGCAGCGCCGCCTCGGCATAGGCGCAGGCCGTGACCATGGATGATTCGATGTGGAGATGCGGGTCGACGAGGCCCGGCGCGATGATGCCGCCAGCGACATCGCGGACCGTCGCGCCGCCGCCATTCGCCTTGTGCGCGCCGGCCGGCTTGACCGCGGCGATGCGCCCGCCGCTGATCCAGACCTCGCGGCCCTCGAAGATGCGCTCCGAATAGGTCGACAGCACCCGCGCGCCGGTGATGACAAGGTCGGGAACCGCCCGCCCGGACGCCACGTCGGCAAGGCGTCGGGTCATGGTGTGCAGCGGCTGGACGGAGAAACGGGTCAGCCTGGTCATGGAGACACCTCGCTCGTCGGAACGCTTCGGGGATCGGAACTCCGGCGACAGCATTCAATCATCGCACGGGCGGAACAAGCACAAAATTTGGCGCCGATGTGCCCCGATCGGCGGCGGCCGCCCGCGCCCGGACGCGCCGGCGACATCACGCCGCCTCGCGCATTCGTGACCGCCATCATCATGACATGGACCATGACATGGCCCGCCCCATCACCTACAGAGACCGCTCGCGCCACCCGCCTCCGCAGTTCCCACCGCCGACATGACACCTGCCACCTACGCGCCGCTGCTGCGCAAGATCCACTGGGCCACCGCCGTCCTGTTCATCGCCGCGATGCTGATCGGGCTGTATTGCGGGCTGCAGGAGGCGGGCACATCGCCGCGCCGCGAGTTGCTGGAGCTGCACAAGTCGCTGGGCGTCACGCTGTTCGCGCTCGCCATCCTGCGCGTCATCGTGCGGCTGTCGACCCCGGCGCCGGCGGAGCCGGCATCGTTCGGCCCGCTGGTGCGCCTCGCCGCCCGGCTCAACCATGCCGCGCTCTATGTCATCCTGTTCGCCATGCCCGTCACCGGCTACATGTTCTCCTCCGCCGGCGGCTACTCGCTGAAATACTTCTGGACGTTCAGCTGGCCGCGCCTGTTCGCCGGCAACAAGGCGATCGCCGAGGCCGGCGAGATCGCCCATGGCCTGCTCGCCTACATCGTCTATGCCGTGGTCGCGGTGCATATCGCCGCGACGCTGTGGCACGCGCTGGTCAAGCGCGACGAGACGCTGGCGCGGATGTGGCCGACGCAGCCGGACGCATAGACGCCGGACCGCCGCTGCAGCGCGTCAGTGCTTGAACGGAAACGGCTCGGCGCTGTCGCCGGCGAGCAGCAGTGCGGCACCTGGGTCAATGTCCAGGCGGCGCCGGTCGGCGTGGGATCGAGCACCCACACCATGTCGAAACGGTCCGGCCAGTCCGGCACCTTCAGCGCCGCGTCGATCAGCTTGACCATCACCGGAATGGCATGGTGCTCCCATGACACCAGCACGACGCCGGTCGTCTTCAGGATCGCCGCCACCGCCTGCTGCGTCTGGTCGAAGGTCCAGTCGGTGTCGAAGGTCACCTTGCCGCTGGCTTCCAGCAGCTTGACCAGCGGCTTGACAGTCTCTTCCGGCCGCCGGCTGCCGGCCTTGACCTTGTCGTCGCCGGCCGCCGTGTCGTCCTTGTTGTCGTCCTTATCCTTATCCTTGTCCTTGGCCTTGCAGGCGAACACCGTGGTCGGCTGCGAGATCAGCGTGTAGGGCGGCACCGGCGCCGGACCGCCGGGGCGCGGACAGAAGAACCGCGCCAGCGCTCCGGCGCGCTCCCAGCCGCGCACGATCAGGCTGTCCTTGTCTTCCCTGCCTTTCGCGGTGACGCCGACGGCATCGCCGCCCTTCTCCGGCTTCTCGCCATGACGGATGAACATGATGCGGCTGGGGGCCATGGTCTTCTCCTCGCGTTCGGCGGCGCGCGGCCGCGCGATGCCGCGCTTGCGTCGGGATCAGGACAGGCGGCGCCGGATCAACACGGCGCCCGGAATTCAGGCAATCGGCTTGAGATCGAAACAGAAACGACAGCAACAGATGAAGACGACAAACGGATGAAAGGCCTTCGGACCGCCCGGGCGGCAACAGCCGCCCGACGACGACCACGCGTCGAAACGTAGCGGATTTCGCAGACGTTGGGTACGGCGCGGCGACATCACGAGGCGCGCCGAGCGAGACCCGGATGTCCCTGCGCTCATCCAGGCGACGGCAATCGCGACCGCCGTAGCCGTTCATCCTTCGCAGATCGCTTGCGCGCGCCTCTGGAGGACGGATCGGAGCCGGTTCGCGACGCCGCCGGAACGGCGCGTCAGGTGATCAACCGTCCCTGCTCCACCGGAATGACGCCGCCGAGCGCCGCGCTGAGCTCCTGAGCGACGTCGCGCACGATCTTGCCGAGCAGCGGCAGCCGCTCGGTCGGCACCCGCGCGGTGGTGCCGGACACGGAGATGGCGGCGAACGGCTCGCTGCGGTCATCATAGACCACCGCGGAGACGCAGCGCAGGCCGATCACCGCTTCCTCATCGTCGATGGAATAGCCCTGCTCGCGGATGGTCTGCAGCATGCGGCTGAGGTCGCTGGCGCGGACGATCGATTTCGCCGTGAGCTTGGGCATGCCCTGGCGGCGGATCACCGCATGGACGTCGTCCTCGGAATAGGTGGAGAGCACCGCCTTGCCGAGCCCGGAGGCGACCATCGGCGCACGGCCGCCGACCTTGGTCACCGAGCGCATGATCTCGCGGCTCTCGACACGGTTGACGATGACGATGGCGCCGTCGTCGACGACAGCGAGATTGGCGGTTTCCTTGGTGAGGTCGCGCAGCTTGCGAAGAAACGGCAGCGCCTGGGCGGCGAAGCTGCGGCGGCGCAGGAAGGTGGTGCCAACGGAGAAGCACTTGGCGCCGATATGCCAGGTCGACTCGCTGCGATCGAACTGCACGAAGCGGCGCTTTTCCAGCGTGGTCAGCAGACGGTGCACGGTGGACGGCGACAGCCCGCTGCGCACTGCGAGATCGGTGAGGCGGTAGCCTTCATCATCCTCGGCCAGCGTCTCGATCAGCAGCAGCGCACGGTCGACCGACTGCACCCCGCCGTCGCGCGGCTCGGCGTCCGGCTCGGGCGCGACATCGCGCGCCACGCGGGCGTCGGCCGGCTTGCGCTCCGGCCTGCCCACTGGCCTGATTTTCGGTCCATTCTTCTTCATTGCCACCTGCCTCCCGTTGCCAGATGTGAAGGTCGCACTGAATTTTATTGTTATCGGTCGCAGGGCCCTTGGTCCCCTCTCCTCATGGTGAGGAGGCGCGTCAGCGCCGTCTCGAACCATGAGGCCACAGGCCTCGGCCTCATCCTTCGAGACGCAGGCTGCGCCTGTTCCTCAGGATGAGAGGCCTGGCAGAACGCGCCTCCTCACCATGAGGCGTGGAAGCCTCGGTTACGACGCATCAGACTACGCCAGGTCCAACCGCAAGACCTGCCGCCGTTTCGCGAAGACTTTCCAAAAAAGCCGGAGGATGCCGCCCGGGGATCGATGTGGATCCGGAGGCGGCATCCATGATGCAGTGCGGTAGCGGCCGCAACGCGCGGCCGCGCCGCGATCAGAGCAGGCCCGCGCCGCGCGCCCACTTGTACTTGGCGCCGAGCACCTCGACCGGCAGTTCCGTCGAGTAGGCATAGGCCGGGATGCCATTCTGGTAGAGATATTCCGCCGCTTCCTCGACCTCGACGTCGCCGGCGAGCGAGGCGACCATCGGCTTGACGAAGCCCTTGGCCTCCATCTCCTTCTTCACCTCGACCATGTTGCGGGCAAACACCATCGGCGGGGTGACGATGGTGTGCCAGTAGCCGAGGATCAGCGCGTGGATGCGCTCGTCCGACAGGCCGAGCTTGACGGTGTTGACATAAGTGATCGGCGGTTCGCCGCCGGTGATGTCCACCGGGTTGCCGGCGGCGCCGAACGGCGGGATGAACTTGCGGAACGCGGCATCGAGATCCGGCGGCATCGCCATCAGCGACAGGCCGTTGTCGACCACCGCGTCGGACAGCAGCACGCCCGAGCCGCCGGCGCCGGTGATGATCAGCACGTTCTCGCCCTTCGGCGTCGGCAATACCGGCACGCCGCGCGCGAACTCGAGGAGCTGGCGCAGCGAGCGGGCGCGGATGACGCCGGACTGCCTGAGCACGTCCTCGTAGATCTTGTCGTTGCCGGCGAGCGCGCCGGTGTGCGACGAGGCGGCCTTCGCACCAGCAGAGGTGCGGCCGGCTTTCAGCACCACCACCGGCTTCTTCTTGGAGACGCGCTTGGCGGCCTCCGCGAAGGCGCGGCCGTCCTTGAGGTCCTCGCAGTGCTGCGCGATCAGGTTGGTGTTGGGGTCCTGCTCGAAGAACGCCAAGAGATCGTCCTCGTCGATATCGGACTTGTTGCCGAGGCCGACGATCGCCGAGACGCCCATCTTGGCCGAGCGCGAGAAGCCGATGATCGCCATGCCGATGCCGCCGGACTGCGACGACAGCGCGGCGTGGCCCTTGACGTCATAGGCGGTGCAGAACGTGGCGCAGAGGTTGGCCGGCGTGTAGTAGAAGCCGTAGATGTTCGGCCCCATCAGGCGGATGTCGTACTTCTTGCCGACCTCGACGATCTCGGCCTGCAGCTCCGGCGCGCCGGCCTCCGCAAAGCCCGACGGGATCAGCACGGCGCCCGGGATCTTCTTCTCGCCGCACTCGGTCAGCGCCGCGGCGACGAACTTGGCGGGAATGGCGAACACCGCGGTGTCGATGACGCCGGGCACGTCCTTGACGCTCTTGTAGGCCTTGTAGCCGAGAATCTCGTCGGCCTTGGGATGGATCGGATAGATCTCGCCCTTGTAGCCGCCATTGATCAGGTTCTTCATCACCGAATTGCCGATCTTGCCGGCTTCGGCGGACGCACCGATCACCGCCACGGCCTTCGGCATCATGATGCGGTTCATCGCCGCGACGATCTCCTCGGTGGAGCGCGGCGCCGGACGCGGCTTGTAGTCGAAGTCGACGACGATGCGCACGTCGGCGGCGATCGCGTCCTTTTTGGTGGCGAACACCGGGTTGAGGTCGAGCTCGACGATCTCCTGGAAGTCACTGACGAGTTGCGACACCTTGACAATGACGTCGGCGAGCGCCTCGCGGTTGACGGGATCGCCGCCGCGTACGCCCTTGAGCATCTCATGGGCCTGGATGCCGTCGAGCATCGACAGCGCGTCCGCATGGCTCGCCGGCGCGAGGCGGAAGGTGACGTCCTTGAGCACCTCGACCAGCACGCCGCCGAGGCCGAAGGCCACGAGCTTGCCGAACGAGCCATCGGTGATCGATCCGACAATCACCTCGGTGCCGCCGGCCAGCATCTGCTGCACCTGCACGCCCTCGATCCTGGCGTCGGCCTTATAGTTCTTCGCATTGGCGAGGATGGTGTCGTAGGCCTTCTCGGCATCCGCCGCGGTCTTGACGCCGACGATGACGCCGCCGGCCTCGGTCTTGTGCAGGATGTCGGGGGAGACGATCTTCATCACCACCGGAAAGCCCATGCCGGCGGCGATCTTCGCAGCATCGGCGGCCGAGGCGGCAAGACCCTCCTGCGGCACGGGAATGCCGTAGGCGTCGCAGACCAGCTTGCCTTCGGGCGCGGTCAGGCTGGTGCGGCCATCGGCCTTCACCCTGTCCAGCACCTTGCGAACGGATTGTTTGGCGTCGTCTGCGTGATCGATCTTGCGCGCTGCGTCCTGAGCCATGTGGCGTCCTCCTGTGGCGTCCGTTTTGCGGTGCCTGGGACGCGCGAGCCGCGGACGGCCTCTCCCCCGCGCGATCGACGACACATCCGCACGGACGGGAGCACGTCCCGCCGGCGAACCGCCCAGGCGAACCGGTTTCGATCACGGACACCGCTGCGCCGCTGCCGGCCAATCCCCGCGGCAGCAGCGGCATCCGCTATGTCTGGCATTTGGCATACCAAGAACAAGCTTTGTCAAGAGCAATTGCGGCTTGACTTCGCTGACAATCGAGGCAAGTTGACATTGTGGCATCTGGCATGCCAAGAACATAAGATGCAAGGACGTGGTATCCTTCCCTCAGACCTGACAGGGGGAATGATTCACATGAGTGACGAGAAGAGCAGCAGCAGGGGTCAGCCGACCGTGGCAGTGGACGCCGATATCCCGATCATGCGCATCGCGCCTGAGACGAGCTTCAAGACCAAGGCCTACGACGCCTTGAAGGAAGCGATTCTCAAGATGGATATCTACGCCACCCCGGAGCCGGTGATGCTCGACGAGCGCGCCCTCTCCGAACGGCTCGGCGTCAGCCGCACGCCGATCCGCGAAGCCATCGCCATGCTGGAGCAGGATGGCTTCGTGAAGACGGTGCCGCGCCGCGGCATCGTCGTGGTGCGCAAGAGCAAGACCGAAGTGGTCGACATGATCCGCGCCTGGGCGGCGCTGGAGAGCATGGCGGCGCGCCTCATCACCACCACCGCGCGCAAGAAGGACATCTCGGCGCTGCGCAACTTCTTCAAGGACTTCGGCAGGGATCGCCTGCCGCAGGACAACATCGAGGAATACTCCCGGGCCAACATCCTGTTTCACCAGGCGCTGATTGCGCTCAGTGAATCCCAGGTGCTGGTCGACATGACCAACGACATCCTGCTGCATGTGCGCGGCCATCGCCAGCTCACCATCGGCCGGCAGGAGCGCATCGCCAACTCGCTGCCCGAGCACATGGCGATCATCGCCGCGCTCGAGGAGCGCGACACCGAGCTCGCCGAAAAGCTGGCGCGCGACCACACCTTGGGCCTTGCGTCCTATGTGGAAGCGCACGGCGACGAGATCTTCAGTTAAGCCACCAACCACAAAGACGTACAGGGATCAGGGAGACGCCGTGATGTTGAACACCGTTGCCAAGGATGAGGCCCCGGCAGCCGAGCAGGAACTGACCGACGGCTTTCATCTCATCATCGACGCGCTCAAGCTCAACGGTGTCGACACCATCTACGGCGTCCCCGGCATTCCGATCACCGACTTCGGCCGCATGGCGCAGGGCACAGGCATCCGCGTCATCTCGTTCCGCCACGAGCAGAACGCCGGCAACGCCGCGGCGATCGCCGGCTACCTCACCAAGAAACCCGGCATCTGCCTGACGGTGTCGGCGCCCGGCTTCCTCAACGGCCTCACCGCGCTCGCCAACGCCACCACCAACTGCTTCCCGATGATCCTGATCTCGGGCTCGTCGGAGCGCGAGATCGTCGACCTGCAGCAGGGCGACTATGAGGAGATGGACCAGCTCGCGATCGCCAAACCACTGTGCAAGGCCGCGTTCCGCGTGCTGCATGCCGCCGACATCGGCATCGGCGTCGCCCGCGCCATCCGCGCAGCGGTGTCCGGCCGCCCCGGCGGCGTCTATCTCGACCTGCCGGCCAAACTGTTCTCGCAGACCATGGAGGCGAGCGCCGGCGCCAAGTCGCTGGTCAAGGTGATCGACGCCGCGCCGGCGCAGATCCCCGCCCCCGACGCCGTCAAGCGCGCGCTCGACGTGCTCAAGTCGGCGAAACGCCCGCTGATCATCCTCGGCAAGGGCGCGGCCTATGCCCAGGCCGACGACGCCATCCGCACCTTCGTCGAAAAGAGCGGCATTCCCTTCCTGCCGATGAGCATGGCCAAGGGCCTCCTGCCCGACACCCATCCGCAGTGCGCCGGCGCGGCGCGCTCCACGGTGCTCAAGGAGTCCGACGTCGTCATGCTGATCGGCGCGCGGCTCAACTGGCTGCTGTCGCACGGCAAGGGCAAGAGCTGGGGCAAGCCGGGCTCGCAGAAGTTCATCCAGGTCGACATCGAGCCCAAGGAGATGGACAGCAACATCGAGATCGCGGCCCCGCTGGTCGGCGACATCGGCTCCTGCGTCTCCGCGCTGCTCGCCGGCATGGGCGACAGCTGGCCGACGGCCCCCGCCGACTGGACCGGCGCGGTCAAGACCAAGAAGGACGACAACATCGCCAAGATGGCGCCGAAGCTGATGAGCAACGCGGTGCCGATGGACTATCACGGCGCGCTCGGCGCGCTGCGCACCATCATCAGGGAGCGGCCGGACGCCATCCTGGTCAACGAGGGCGCCAATACGCTCGACCTCGCCCGCGGCGTCATCGACATGTACCAGCCGCGCAAGCGCCTCGACGTCGGCACCTGGGGCGTGATGGGCATCGGCATGGGCTTCGCCATCGCCGCCGCCATCGAGACCGGCAAGCCGGTGCTGGCCGTGGAAGGCGACAGTGCGTTCGGCTTCTCCGGCATGGAGGTCGAGACCATCTGCCGCTACAACCTGCCGGTCTGCGTGGTCGTCTTCAATAACAACGGCATCTACCGCGGCACCGACGTCAACCCGAGCGGCGGCGCCGATGTCGCCACCACCGTGTTCGTCAAGGAC
The DNA here is from genome assembly GCF_052115025.1 of Bradyrhizobium sp. 2TAF24. Lineage (NCBI taxonomy): Bacteria > Pseudomonadati > Pseudomonadota > Alphaproteobacteria > Hyphomicrobiales > Nitrobacteraceae > Bradyrhizobium > Bradyrhizobium sp. 2TAF24. The sequence goes on from NZ_JBFRFW010000012.1 coordinate 10,001, forward strand.
GCGCGCTACGACAAGATGATGGAGGCGTTCGGCGGCATCGGCGTCAATGCCACCACGCCCGACGAGCTCAAGCGCGCGGTCAACGCCGCGATGGACTCCGGCAAGCCGACCCTGATCAACGCGGTGATCGACCCGACCGCCGGCAGCGAGAGCGGCCGTATCGGCAACCTCAACCCGCAGAGCGTGCTCAGCAAGAAGAAGAAGTAGGAGGCACGGCGCGAGCCAAATCTTCTGCGTCACCACCGGGCTCGTCCCGGTGACCCACGTCTTCGGAGCGTTGCCGCAAAGACAGACGTGGATGGCCGGGACAAGCCCGGCCATGACGAACACTCCCTTGTCGTTCTCAGAGAATCAAAGCCAATCCAGGAGGTAGTTCAACCATGACCCAGGCGCTGAAGGGCGTTCGCATTCTCGATTTCACCCACGTCCAGTCGGGCCCGACCTGCACGCAGCTTTTGGCATGGTTCGGCGCCGACGTGATCAAGGTGGAGCGTCCCGGCGTGGGCGACATCACCCGCGGCCAGCTGCGCGATGTGCCGAATGTCGACAGCCTGTACTTCACCATGCTCAACCACAACAAGCGCTCGATCACGCTCGACACCAAGAACCCCAAGGGCAAGGAGGTTCTCACCGCGCTGATGAAGAGCTGCGACGTGCTGGTGGAGAACTTCGGCCCCGGCGTGCTCGACCGCATGGGCTTTCCCTGGGAGACCATCCAGCAGATCAACCCCAAGCTGATCGTCGCCTCGATCAAGGGCTTCGGCCCGGGGCCGTACGAGGACTGCAAGGTCTATGAGAACGTCGCGCAGTGCACCGGCGGCGCCGCCTCGACCACCGGCTTCCGTGACGGCCCGCCGCTGGTCACCGGCGCGCAGATCGGCGACAGCGGCACCGGATTGCATCTCGCGCTCGGCATCGTCACCGCGCTGTACCAGCGCACGGTGACCGGCAAGGGCCAGAAGGTGACGGCGGCGATGCAGGACGGCGTGCTCAACCTGTCGCGCGTCAAGCTGCGCGACCAGCAGCGCCTCGCCCACGGCCCGCTCACCGAGTACAGCCAGTATGGCGAAGGCGTTGCGTTCGGCGAGGCCGTGCCGCGCGCCGGCAACGACTCCGGTGGCGGCCAGCCCGGCCGCATCCTCAAGTGCAAGGGCTGGGAGACCGACCCCAACGCCTACATCTACTTCATCACCCAGGCGCCGGTGTGGGAGAAGATCTGCGACGTCATCGGCGAGCCGGAGTGGAAGACCCATCCCGACTATGCCAAGCCGGCGGCCCGCCTGCCGCGCCTCAACGAGATCTTCGGCCGCATCGAGCAGTGGACGATGACCAAGACCAAGTTCGAGGCGATGGAGATCCTCAACAGGGACGACATCCCCTGCGGCCCGATCCTGTCGATGAAGGAGCTCGCCGAGGACCAGTCGCTGCGCAAGACCGGCACCGTGGTCGAGGTCGAGCATCCGACGCGCGGCAAGTATCTGTCGGTCGGCAACCCGATCAAGCTGTCGGACTCGCCGACGGCCGTAACGCGCTCGCCGCTGCTCGGCGAGCACACCGACGAGATCCTGAAAGAGGTGCTCGGCTTCTCCGATCACCAGGTCGCCGAAACTCACAAGTCCGGCGCGCTCGACCCGCCGCAGAAGGCCGCGGCCGAATAAGCCGCAGACGATCGCCAAACAGCATGACGCCGCCGGACTCTTCCGGCGGCGTTGTTGCTCCAATGACCGCGGCATCACGCGGAACATGGGTCAGCATTGCATTCTTGACGCCCGCGCCAGAAGTGCTTTGCTGATCCTCGCGCTCCTGAGGGGAGCATTGATCGGCGTCGCCACAGCGCCGATCCGCTCAACGAACGTCGGAGGTGCTGGATGACGCCACCGGGTCCTACCGGCGCAGAGATCGCGGACGCAGTCATTCGGGCGTCCGCGTAGCGGCATCCACGAATCGCACGCCGGGAGCGGCCGACGGGGCCGCATCAGTGAGGCAAGGCCCACCTTGGTCCCCTCCCGGCGCGAATACGATACGGCATGCGGGACATCTTCCTTGGCGCACGCCGCTTGCATTTCCCCTTCTTCAGCGAACTTCCCCCGCCAGCACACGATCCGGCGATGACGCGAGCGCTGCGGCGACGGCCGTGGCACGACGTTGCCAGGCCGTGACGCAAGGGCGGCTGATCCTTCGGGATCGGTCGAAGCATCGGCCTCCTGCCGCGCGCTAAAGCGCGCGTCGACATGTGGAGGATGCGATGCTGACACCAACGATGATCCTGGAGGACATCTCCTTTTCCGGCGGCGTGCCCAGGACGGACGCGATCGAGCGCACCATGACGCTGGCGGGCACCCCCGCCGGCGCCGACACGGCCTGGGAGCCGATGCTGCTGGTGCGTGCGCAGGCGAGCGCGGCGACCGACCCGCACCGCCCCGTGCTCTATGTCCACGGCATGTCGTTCCCGTCCGCCAGCTCGATCATGTTTCCCTTCGACGGCGGGTCGTGGGCCGACCAGTTGAACCAGTCCGGCTTCCTGGCATGCGCATTTGATTTCGCCGGCTTTGGCGGATCAGAGCGTTATCCCGAGATGATCGGAACGGCGCCGCCTGCGGGCGAGCCGCTCGGTGCCGCCGACGACGCCGCACGGCAGATCCACCGCGTGGTGCGCGCCATTCTCGCTCACACCGGCGTTGCCAGGCTCTCGATCATTGCCCACTCGTGGGGGACCATCGCGGCCGGTCTGTTTGCCACGCGCTATCCGGAGCTGGTCGACCGGCTGGTGTTCTTCGGCCCCATCACCCAGCGCCGGCAACTCGCCGGCGTGCCGGAGCTCGGCGCGTGGCGCCTGCTGACCGTCGCCGAGCAGCACGCGCGATTTGTCGAGGATGTTCCGCCCGGCTGCCCGCCGTTGCTGCTGGAGCGCGACTTTCCCGCCTGGGCGACACGCTACCTGAGCTCCGATCCGACCAGCGGGACGCGCAGCCCGCCGTCGGTCAAGACACCGAACGGCCCCCTTGCCGATGTCATGCGGGCGTGGAGCGGTTCGCTGGCCTATGATCCCGGAAAGATCCGGGCGCCGGTCGCCATCATCCGCGGCGCGTGGGACAGCCTGTGCACCAGCGACGATGCCGCATGGCTGATGGCGGCGCTGACGTCAGCGCCCGACAAGCGCGACATCACGATCGCCAGGGCAACCCATCTCATGCATCTGGAAGAGAGCCGCCACGACCTCTATCGCGCCACCAGCGACTTTCTCAGCGAAAGGGAGCAGCCATGATCGCCGTGATTTTCGAAGTCTGGCCGGCGGCCGGCCGCAGGGACGATTACATGGCGCATGCCGCGCGGCTGCGCGACGATCTCGAGCACATCGACGGCTTCATCTCCGTCGAACGCTTCCAGAGCCTGACCGATCCCGACAAGCTGCTGTCGCTGTCGATGTGGCGCGACGAGGCGGCGGTCGCGGCCTGGCGCAACCAGCCGAGACACCGCGCCACCCAGGCCGCGGGCCGCGGCGGCATCTTTCGCGATTATCGGCTGCGCGTCGCCGGCGTGATCCGCGACTACGGCCTCACCGATCGCCGCGAGCAGGCGCCCGACGACAGCCGCGCCGCGCATCCGCCGCGCTGACCCTGCAGCACGGCGATCGCATGGGCGAACAGCCCGGCCGCGTGGGCCGGTCAGGACTCTTCGGTGGAGGATTGTGCGCCGGCGGGCCCTTCGGCCGTGCGCCGGCCTTCGGACGCTTCCAGGATGCGGGTCAGCGCCTGCTCGCGCTCGCGACGCTCGTCGTCGTCGCGCAGCTCGCGTTCCTGCTTCTCGAATTGATCGAGCGCCCCGCGAACCTCATCCATAAAGTTCCCACGTGCCGAAGGCGTACGCGAGCGGCGTTCAGTCATGCAGCATGTCCCTGTGTTGCAAAACCGTCATGAAAACCAATTCGGGCAAATGTGGGGGAGACCGCCCGCTATGTCGACCATTCCCGGGCGGTTTTCAGGCACACGCACCATCAATGCTGTTTTCGTTCCATCCAAAGTGAAGCAAAGAGAATATATCGACTGTTTTTCCGATTAAGTTTGGAAGATCATTTTTCATCGAATGGCAGGCAACGCGGACGCGCCGCCGGAGCAGACCACCGGTCACAGTCGACATTCCTCTTGACGAGACAGACCTGTCTTTCTATATCGACATCATGAGCACCTCAGCCCTCTCCCCTGATCCCCGCACCCGCATCCTCGAGACCGCGGAAGCGCTGTTCTATCGCCATGGCATTCGCAGCATCGGCGTCGATCGCCTGATCGCCGAGAGCGGCGTCGCCAAGGCGACGTTCTACCGGCACTTTCCCTCCAAGGACGACCTCGCGCTCGCCTTCATCCGGGAGCGCGACGCCTCCTGGCGTGCCTGGCTTGCCGCCACCGTGGCGCGGCTTGCCGCCGAGCCGCAGGCGCGGCCGCTGGCGATCTTCGACGCGATCCGCGAACGCTTCGAGGATCCGGAGTTTCGCGGCTGCGCGTTCTCCAACTCGATCGCCGAGGTCGCGCAGGGCGACAGCGCCGTGCACCAGGCCGCCGCCGAGCACAAGCGCGCGGTCACCGCGATGATCGCGGCCTACCTGCGCGACGCCGGCGTCGCCAGCGCGGACCTGCGCGATGAGCTGGCGCGCGCGCTGATGCTGCTGCTCGACGGCGCCATCGCCACCGCCGTGCGCGAACAGAGCCCGGCCGCCGCGGGCGACGCCCAACGCATCGCCGCGACACTGCTCGCCGCCCGCCTGTCCTGACTTTTCACCACCGAAAGGATCTGACCATGTCCCCCCGTTTCGCCATGCTCGACGCCACCACCGCCGACAGCGCCGTCCAGCCGCTGCTCGCGGCGACCCAGAAGCAGTTGGGACGCCTGCCCAACCTCTACAAGGCGATGGCCAACGGCCCGGCCGCGCTCGCCGGCTATCTCGACTTCCGCGCCGCGCTGGTCGGCCCGTCGGCGGTGCTCGACACCAAGATGCGTGAGCGCATCGCGCTGCTGGTCGCCGAACTCAACGGCTGCGAATACTGCGTCTCCGCCCACAGCTTCCGCGGCGGCAAGATCGGCCTGTCGGCGGACGAGCTGGCGCGCACCCGCCGTGCCCACTCGGAGGATGCCGCGGTCGATGCGGCGCTCGCGTTCGTGCGCGATGTCGTCGAGCAGCGCGGCGACGTCAGCGACGAACGCCTCGCCGCGGTGCGCGCCGCCGGCTGGAGCGATGCGGCGCTCGCCGAGATGGTCGCCCATGTCGCGCTCAACCAGCTCTCCAACCTGTTCAACCACGTGGCACGGCCGGAGCTCGATTTCCCGCGCGTGCCGGTGGGAGCGCCGCACGGCGACGCCGCCGCATGAGCACGCCGGTGCGCCTTCAGGAGCGCGCCCTGCCGGCGATCACGGCCGCCGGAGGCGCGCTCGCGACCCTCGGGGCCTGGCAGATCGGCGCGCTTGCCGGTTTTCCGGCCCTGCCGGCCCCGGTCGCGGCCGCCGCGCTGGTGGTGCTCGCCGCCCCTCACGCCCCGGCCGCCCGGCCGCGCGCGGTGGTGCTCGCCCATCTCGTCTGCCTGATCGCGGGCGGCGTCGGCGCGCAGTTGCCGCTCGACGCCAGCCTTGCCATCGCGCTGGCGGTGGCGAGTGCTGCCGTCACCATGCTGATGGCGCGCGCGGTGCACGCGCCGGCGATCGCCCACACGGTGATCATGATCGTCGCGGTCGCGCCGGGGATTGCGACACTGCGCTATGCGGCGGCGACCTTCGCCGCCGTCGGCGTCGTGCTGGCCCTGCGCGCCGCGCTGCTGCGGATGGTGCCCGCGCCCTGAGCGATCAGGCCGGCGCGGCCGCGAACGACAGCGTGTGCGCCACCTCCGGCGGCACGCCGCCCGCCAGCACCTGACGATACGCCGCCTCGATCGCGCCCTTGCCGACGCCATGACTGACGCGCAGCCAGCGGTCGGTATCGGTGACGAATGCGCCCCACGCCTGCGCAAGCCGCGTGCGCAGCTGGTCGGCGCCCCATTCGGTGCGGCGACGGACGATGTGGTCGGGCGTGAAGAACCATTGCGGCGCGGGGCCCGGCAGCGCGTCCTGCGCCGCCGCGCTGTCCCAGTGGGTGGCGCCGACGCGGATGCTCTCAGCGATCGTATCGCCGAGATGGCGATGCACGGCGGCGAGCACCTGCTGATCGCCGGCGATATCGATGACCACCGCCTTCGCGTCCGCAGGCAGTGTCGCGATGGCATCATAGGTCACGACGTCGTCGTAGCAGCCGGCGCGGGCGACGAAGGCGGCATTGCCCGGCGACGTCAATCCGACGAGGCGGACGCCATCCGGCTTGTCCTGCGCCAGCAGGAAGGCGAGCCCCATCGCCGTCTTGCTCGAGGCGCTGGAGATGATGATCTGCCGCGCGCCGAAGCAGGCGCTGTCCTGCAGATGCGCGGCGAGAAAGAACGACAGGGCGAACAGCGGCCGCAGCACCAGGTGCTGGTCGGCGCGGGCGGGATCATAGCCGCGGTCGTGATCGAGCCTGGCATATTCGTTGTAGGTCTGCGGCAACACGGCACGGTGCGGCTGGGCGTCGATAAAGCCGGCGCTGCGCACGCGGTCCGGCGTCACCACAAGGTGGCTCGCCATCGGAAAATAGCCGTACACCCGCTCGCCCTCTACCAGCGACGCATGGCGCGAGCGCACGACCTCGCCGATGCCCCACACCGGGATCTGGCCCCACGGCTCCTCCGTCGGGAAGAAGCGCCAGTACCGGATCTGGCTGTCACCGCCGAACTTGGCGTAGGTGATGTTGTTGGCGGTGAGCGCGAAACGCAGCTGCCGCAGCTCCGCCTCCCCGTCCGCAAGGTCGGCCGGGCGCGCGGTGTCGCGCCAGCACCAGTCCGCGAGGTGATCGCGCTTCACCAGGAAGGCCGAGCCGTGGTCGCGCGGTGATCGCGTGACAGCATCGGACACAGGTGCACGGACGTCGGACATGGCGGACCTCTTTCGGCTGGCGCAGCGCTCGGCCACCGCACATCCTGCTCCGGACTGCTCCGGATCACGCGGCGAGCTTGAGCCAGCCTAGGTGGACGCCTATCATTCCTCAAATGAATTGATTGAATGGCCGGCCATCAGCTCCATGCATCTGTCCCGGATCGACCTCAACCTGTTCCTGGTGTTCGACGCCATCTACAGCGAGGGCGGCGTCACCGCCGCGGCGCGGCGGCTCAACCTGACCCAGCCAGCGATCAGCCACGCCCTGGCGCGGCTGCGCGATCAGCTCGGCGATCCGCTGTTCACGCGCCAGGGCCGCAGCCTCGCGCCGACACCGGCAGCGCGGCGCATGATCGGCCCGGTGCGGCTGGCGATCCAGGGCCTGCGCGGCACCCTCGCCGGCGCCGGCAGCTTCCAGCCGGCGACCGCGCGGCACAGCTTCACCCTCGGCATGCGCGACCTGCTGGAAACCTGGCTGCTGCCGGAGCTCGCCACACGGCTGCACGCAGCGGCACCGCAGATCGATCTCGCGGTGGTCAAGGTCAGCCGGCGCGAGCTCGAGATGGAGCTTGCCGCAGGCACCATCGATGCTGCTGTCGACGTGCTGCTGCCGCTGTCGCGCGCGGTGCAGCGGACGCGGCTCGCCGACGAGCCGCTCCGTGTGCTCGCGCGTCGCGGCCATCCGCGCATCGGCAAGCAGCTGACGCTGAAGCGCTACCTCACCGAGGACCATGTCATGGTCTCGGCCCGCCGCCGCGGCCTCGCGCTGGAAGACCTCGAGCTCGCCCGCGACGGCCACCAGCGTAATGTCCGCCTGCGCTGCCAGCACTACTTCGCCGCGGCACGCGTGGTCGCCGACACCGACCTGCTCTGCACGCTGACGGCTCCCGTGGCGCGCATCCTCGGCGAAGCACTGCCGCTGCAGGTGCTGCGCTTTCCGCTCACGACGCAGCGCTTCGACCTGTTCCTGTACTGGCACGGCCAGGCCGAGGCCGATCCCGCCAACCGCTGGCTGCGCCAGACGGTATTGGAGGCCGCCCGGGCGGCGGCCGGTGCCCGCCCCTGATCGCCCACCTCAGGCTCCGGCGGACGTGGTTCGCCTCCTCCACCCATCACTTACCGCATCGCAACAGATGGATGCTGCCATGCAGAAACGAGGGTTGATGTGGCATCTGGTATACATTAATTCATTCCCATGACGCCGGGCACCCCGGCCACACCAACACACGGGAATACCGCGATGTCCAACACCACCTCACTCGGCAGCCTGCCGTCGCAGAGCCTGTTCGGGCGCCTCAAGACCCTGATCGAGACCGCGCTGGACCGCGTCGCCCTGATCGCCGCGCGCAACGGCGACGTGCCCCCCTTCGGCCTCTGAGGCCACCGATTAGCGTCGACGCCGCAATGGCTTGACGTTGATCTGCGGGCCGCTTGGCGGCTCATTCTTTCCTCCCGAGACGGCCCTCTCCTCCCTGGGCAGTCTCGCGACCTGGGCCCCGGATTTCCGGGGCCTTTTTCTTGTGTCGCCGGCCATCCGCACAGCGGCGGAAATCGCCTCTTGCATATTGGTATATGGCATACCAATATGCGGTCGACGCGCGGCCATGCCGTGGGTTATTCGGCCCTGATTGTTCTGATTTTCTTCCCTGACTTCAAAAGCCCCGATGTTTCGGGGCTTTTTTTCTGCACGCGCACACGAAGGCCGGCGGTAACCGGCACCCGCTGAGGCCCCGGCTGCCGACGCCCCCGCGGACACGATCGGTCAAAACCTGCTTGCAAATTGGAATATAGTATACCAGTCTTCGCGCGGCAGCGCCGGCTTCAAAGCCATAATCAAACGCGCACCGGAGGAAACATGACTGTCAACCAGCAATCGGCACCTGTGCCCGTTGAAGGCGGCGCTTTCCGCTGGCTTCAACTTGCGATGGGCATCGTGTGCATGGCGATGATCGCCAACCTGCAATACGGATGGACGCTGTTCGTCGACCCCATCGACGCCAAGTTTCACTGGGGCCGCGCCGCCATCCAGTTCGCCTTCACGATCTTCGTCGTCACCGAGACCTGGCTGGTGCCGGTGGAAGCCTGGTTCGTCGACCGCTATGGCCCGCGCGTCGTCATCATGTTCGGCGCGGTGATGATCACGCTCGCCTGGGTGCTCAACTCCTTCGCGAGCTCGCTGCCGATGCTGTACGTCGCCGCCGTGGTCGCCGGCATCGGCGCCGGCTCGGTGTACGGCACCTGTGTCGGCAACGCGCTGAAGTGGTTTCCCGACCGCCGCGGCCTCGCCGCGGGCGCGACCGCCGCGGGCTTCGGCGCCGGCGCGGCGCTCACCGTGGTGCCGATCGCCTCGATGATCGCCAGCAGCGGCTATCAGCAGGCGTTCCTCACCTTCGGCATCGGCCAGGGCCTCATCGTGTTCGTGATCGCGCTGTTCCTGCGGCCGCCGTCGCAGGCAGTGCCGGTGCGCAAGAAGAAGCTCAACCTGCCGCAGACCAAGGTCGACTTCATGCCGTCGCAGGTGCTGCGCAAGCCGGTGTTCTGGCTGCTCTATATCGTGTTCGTGATGGTCGCCTCCGGCGGCCTGATGACCGCGGCGCAGATCGCCCCGATCGCCCACGACTACAAGATCGCCTCCGTGCCGGTCAGCCTGCTCGGCTTCCAGATGGCGGCGCTGACCTTCGCGATCTCGCTCGACCGCATCTTCGACGGCTTCGGCCGGCCGTTCTTCGGCTGGGTGTCGGACAACATCGGCCGCGAGAACACCATGTTCATCGCGTTCGGAACGGCAGCGGTGATGCTGCTGACGCTCGCGACCTACGGCCAGAACCCGGTGGTGTTCGTGCTGGCGACGGCGGTGTACTTCGCGGTGTTCGGCGAGATCTACAGCCTGTTCCCGGCGACCTGCGGCGACACGTTCGGATCGAAATTCGCCACCACCAACGCCGGCATGCTCTACACCGCCAAGGGCACGGCATCGCTGCTGGTGCCGCTCGCCAGCGTCGCGGCGGCGACCTGGGGCTGGCAGTCGGTGTTCGTGATCGCGGTGGCGCTCAACGCCACCGCGGCGCTGCTCGCGGTGTTCGTGATCAAACCGGTGCGCGCCGCCTTCATCAACGGCCACCAGGATGCCAGCGCCACCGAGAGCGGCGTGCAGAAGGCGAAGATCGCTTAAAGACGATCGTCGTCGCGGCGCGATCTCCTGATCCCGCCGCCCCTTGCGACAGGCGCGCACCGAAAGGTGCGCGCCTTTTTTGTCGGGGCGAACAGCGCGCTGACGCGTGCGACGGAATGAACCGATCTTCGCGAAGCCGCACGACGCGGCCTGCCTTGATCGGGTCATGAGCGGAACGGGACATGCGCCGGCAGCAGAGTCCGATGCGATGCGCAGCTCTTCTCCCGCCGCCGCACCGATCCCCGCCGCGCGGCTTGACAGCCGCGCCATCTTGCGTTCTGGTATACAAAATACATAATGCCAATTGTCGCTCTGGACGCGCCGCGGGCGCGCGCCGGCGCGGCCAACAGCGGCGGAGGGAGCGAACGCATGAACATTCACGAGTACCAGGGCAAGGCGATTCTGAAGGAGTTCGGCGCGCCGGTATCGCCGGGCGTCGCGGCCTTCACCGCCGACGAAGCGATCGCCGCGGCGCGCACGCTGCCCGGCCCGGTCTATGTGGTGAAGTCGCAGATCCATGCCGGCGGCCGCGGCAAGGGCGCGTTCAAGGAGTTGCCCGCCGGCGCGAAGGGCGGCGTCCGCATCGCGCGCTCGGTGGCCGAGGTCGGCGCGTTCGCAAGCGAGATGCTCCACCACACGCTGGTGACGGTGCAGACCGGGCCGCAGGGCAAGCAGGTCAACCGTCTCTACATCGAAGACGGCTCGGAGATCGCGAAAGAGTTCTACCTGTCGATGCTGGTCGACCGCGCCACCTCGCGCGTCGCTTTCGTGGTCTCGACCGAGGGCGGCATGGACATCGAGGAGGTCGCGCACACGACGCCCGCGAAGATCGTGACCTTCTCGGTCGATCCCGCGACCGGCGTGATGGCGCATCACGGCCGCAAGGTCGCGACCGCCCTCGGCCTCACCGACGATCTTGCGAAGCAGGCCGAGCGGCTGACGCTGCAGCTCTATGCCGCCTTCGTCGCCAAGGACATGGCGATGCTCGAGATCAATCCGCTGGTGCTGACGAAACAGGGCGAGCTGCGCTGCCTCGACGCCAAGGTCAGCTTCGATTCCAATGCGCTCTACCGCCATCCCGACGTGCTGCGGCTGCGTGACCTCTCCGAGGAGGACGACAAGGAGATCGAGGCGTCGAAATACGATCTCAATTACATCGCCCTCGATGGCGAGATCGGCTGCATGGTCAACGGCGCTGGCCTTGCCATGGCGACCATGGACATCATCAAGCTCTATGGCGGCACGCCGGCGAACTTCCTCGACGTCGGTGGCGGCGCCACCAGGGACAAGGTCGCCGCCGCCTTCAAGATCATCACCGCCGATCCCAACGTGCGCGGCATTCTGGTCAATATCTTTGGCGGCATCATGCGCTGCGACGTCATCGCCGAGGGCGTGGTCGCCGCGGTGCGTGAGGTCGGACTTAAAGTTCCGCTGGTGGTGCGGCTCGAAGGCACCAATGTCGAACGCGGCAAGACGATCATCGCCGAGTCCCGTCTCAACGTCGTCTCCGCCGACGATCTCGACGACGCGGCGCAAAAGATCGTTCGCGCCGTGCGCAAGGAGGCCGCGTAAATGTCGATCCTGATCGATGCCGACACCAAAGTGATCTGCCAGGGCTTCACCGGCAAGAACGGCACCTTCCACTCCGAGCAGGCGATGCTCTACGGGACGAAGATGGTCGGCGGCACTTCGCCGGGCAAGGGCGGCTCCACGCATCTCGGCCTGCCGGTGTTCGACACCGTGGCGCAGGCGCGCGAGGCGACCGGCGCCGACGCCAGCGTGATCTATGTGCCGCCGCCGGGCGCGGCGGATGCGATCTGCGAGGCGATCGACGCGGAGGTGCCGCTGATCGTGTGTATCACCGAAGGCATTCCGGTGAAGGACATGGTGCGCGTCAAGCGCGCGCTCGACGGCTCGGCCTCGCGCCTCGTCGGGCCGAACTGTCCGGGCCTGATGACCGCCGGCGAATGCAAGATCGGCATCATGCCCGGCAGCATCTTCAAAAGAGGCAGCGTCGGCGTGGTGTCGCGCTCGGGCACGCTGACCTATGAGGCGGTGTTCCAGACCTCGCAGGTCGGCCTCGGGCAGACCTCCGCGGTCGGCATCGGCGGCGATCCGGTGAAGGGCACCGAGTTCATCGACGTGCTGGAGATGTTCCTCGCCGATCCCCGGACGGAGTCGATCGTGATGATCGGCGAGATCGGCGGCGCGGCGGAAGAGGACGCCGCACAGTTCATCAAGGACGAGGCGAAGCGCGGCCGCAGCAAGCCGATGGTCGGCTTCATCGCCGGCCGCACCGCGCCGCCCGGCCGCCGCATGGGCCATGCCGGCGCCATCGTCTCCGGCGGCAAGGGCGATGCGGAATCCAAGATCGCGGCGATGGAGGACGCAGGCATCCGCGTCTCGCCCTCGCCGGCGCGGCTCGGCGCCACGCTGCTCGAATTGTTGAAACACTAGTGCGACGCTCGCCCCCCACGTCTGCCGCCGCAATGCCCGCGCTCCCCCCGGCGCGGGCATTCGCGTTGCGACGAGGCGTTGAGACGCGCGTGTGAGAACTCAACGTTGTCTCTCAGCACCTCTCCTCGTCCTGAGGAGCCCGCGCAGCGGGCGTCTCGAAGGACGAGGCCACGTGACGAAGCCACCGCGTGCACGCGATGCCTCGGCCTCATGGTGCGAGACGCGCGGCGGTGCGGCGCTCCTCACCATGAGGAAAGGCGCTACGCCATGGCACGCTGCGCTCCCACCCAAAACGTCAGCCTTCCTGCCCCTTCCCCTTTTGACAAAATGACAACCCCACGCCGCCTGAACCACGTTGACTTCTGGCATAATGTATACCAATACTCATCCCCGTCGGACTGAACCGGCCGGCTCCATGGCCAGCCCACGCGAGGGAGGTTGAAATGAAAGTCGGTGACATCCTGCGCACCCGGAAGGGCACCCGCATCGCGACGGTGCGCATGAACGAGACGGTGGCGACCGCCGCCGAGCTGCTGCGGGCCAACAACGTCGGCGCGCTGGTGGTGAAGGACGTTTGCCGCACCGAAGGCAATGTTGCGGTCGGCATGTTCTCCGAGCGCGACGTGGCGCGCGCGGTGGCCGAGCACGGCCCGGCGGGCCTGACCATGAAAGTCGCGGCGCTGATCTCGGTGCAGCAGCTGGTGTCCTGCAGCTCCACCGACACGCTGGAGCATGTCCGCGGCCTGATGCGCGACCATCACATCCGCCACCTGCCGGTGATCGACGAGCACAGCCTGATCGGCGTCATCAGCATCCGCGATCTCGAGCTGATGGGCGACGCGGCGTTCGTGCCCGCCGCCACCCTGACGCCGGCGGCGGTGGCCGCCTCCGCGCCGCAGCTGTAACGGCGGCGCGGCCGACCTGTGAGCCCCGGACCACCTCCGGGGCTCAACCAACAGCCGCGGCATGGCTCATTGCAACACCCACAGGATTTCGAGGCGTTAGGACACCCCATGAAGATTTGCATCTACGGCGCGGGCGCGATCGGCGGCTATCTCGGCGTCAGGCTCGCGGAAGCCGGCGCCGAGGTCAGCCTGGTGGCGCGCGGCGCCCATCTCGCCGCCATGCGCGAGAGCGGCCTCAAGCTGCTGACCGGTGACGAGACGCACGTCGTCCATCCGCGCTGTACCGACACCGCCGCCGAGCTCGGCGTGCAGGACTATGTCATCATCTGCCTCAAGGCCCATTCGATCACCGGCACGCTGGACGCGATGAAGCCGCTGATCGGCGACCACACCCGCGTCGTCACCGCGGTGAACGGCATCCCCTACTGGTACTTCTACAAGCACGGCAACGAATTCCAGAACGTCACGCTGGAGAGCATCGATCCCGGCGGACGGCAGTGGAAGGAACTGGGGCCGCAGCGCGCGATCGGCTGCATCGTCTATCCCGCGACCGAGCTCGAGGCGCCCGGCGTCATCCGCCATGTCTATGGCGACCGCTTCCCGATCGGCGAGCCGTCCGGCGAAATCTCCGCCGATGTCACCAGGCTGTCGGAGATGTTCGCCAGGGCCGGCCTGCAGGCCCCGGTGCTCGACCGCATCCGTGACGAGATCTGGCTCAAGCTATGGGGCAATGTCTGCTTCAATCCGATCAGCGCGCTGACCCACGCCACCCTCGACGTCATCGCCTCCGATCCCGGCACCCGCGCGGTGGCGAAAGCGATGATGCTGGAGGCGCAGGCCATCGCCGAGCGCTTCGGCGTCAAATTCCGCGTCGATGTCGAGCGCCGCATCGAGGGCGCGCGCAAGGTCGGTGCCCACAAGACCTCGATGCTGCAGGACCTCGAGCGCGGCCGTCCGATGGAGATCGATCCCCTCGTCACCGTGGTCCAGGAAATGGGCCGGCTGACGCAGATCCCGACACCGGCGATCGACACCGTGCTGGCGCTGACGGCGCAGCGCGCGAAGGTCGCAGGATTGTATTGAGGCCAGTCCGTGAGGGGTGCAATGCCCCCTCGCCCTCCACCACCGTCATGCGCGGGCAGCGCGATCCGTCTTCGACGGATCGCCATGACTAAGGTCACCCGCGCATCCAGCTTGCTTCGCAAACGACGGTGCAGAAGAAGCTGGATTGCCGGGTCAAGCCCGGCAACGACGAAATTCAACAGCGCCGCGCGAGGACATCTCCATGCCCCACTGGGTCCGCTTTCGCCACGGCGACACCGTCGGTTTCGGCACGCTCGCCGATGGCCACGTCACCGTGCATCACGGCGACATGTTCGACAGCCCTCGCGCCAATGGCACGCGGCTGCCGCGCGCGGATGTCACGCTGCTGGCGCCGACGACGCCGTCCAAGGTGATCGCGCTGTGGAACAACTTCCACGCGCTCGCCGCCAAGCTCGGCGTCGCCGAACCCAGCGAGCCGCTGTATCTGCTCAAGGCGCCCTCCTCGGTGACCGATCCCGACGCCGCGGTCGGCCGCCCCTCGTCCTATGACGGCCGCATCGTCTATGAGGGCGAGCTCGCCATCGTCATCGGGCGGACCTGCAGCAACGTCGGCCCGGACGACGCTGACGCCCACATCTTCGGCTACACCTGCGTCAACGACATCACCGCCGCCGACATCATCACCCGGGACTCAACCTTCGCCCAGTGGGCCCGCGCCAAGGGGTTTGACGGCTTCTGCCCGTTCGGCCCGGTGATTGCGACCGCCGTCGATCCGGCGACACTGGTGGTGCGCACCGTGCTCGACGGCGCGGAGCGGCAGAACTATCCGATTGCCGACATGATCTTCAGCGCGCAGCAACTGGTCAGCCGCATCTCCCATGACATGACGCTGCATCCCGGCGACATCATCTGCTGCGGCACGTCGCTGGGCGTCGGCGCCATGAAGGCGGCGGTCAGCACCGTCACCGTGGCGATCGACGGCATCGGTGAGCTGACCAACACGCTGCATCAACCGGCGATCGCCTGACGGACGGCGTCAGGTCGGCCGACGCGCCGGCATCGGCGCCTGCAGACGCAGCATCAGGCCGGCGAGGCCCCGGATCGGCGCCGTCGCCACGCGCAACACCACACGCCCCGCCCAGTGGATCAACGACCGCAGCGGCAGCGCGGCAGCGTAGCCACGGCGCAGCAGCGCGGCGCCGCCGGCCACTCCCCGCGCGGCGAGCGGCGCGAGCCATCGCCGGACCATCGCCATGCCGGGCAGGACGACGACGTCGCGCAGCGTCACCATGATGCGCGTGGCCACCGCCCGCATGCGGTCGAGCCCGCGCGCTGCCGGATCATAGATTTCGCTGACGACGCAGAGCACGCGATACGCCAGGCACCCGAACAGATAGGCTGCGAGCGCCGGCAATGCCCCGATGAATATCAGGCTGAGCAGGCGGTGGGCGATCTGTTCGGCGGACAGCAGCGTATGCAGCGACGCGACGATCAGGCAGAGCGACGCGATGAGACGTCCGATCCGGTAGCCCGAGCTGCCCCATCGCCCGACGCTCTCGGCGGCCTCGGATCGTTTCGGCTTCTCCGGCACCAGGCGGCGCACGCCGAGATAGCATTCTCTCGTCTTCACCATTGCTGGTCCCCAAACCAGAATGACTGTCCTGCAGATTAGCAGCACAGACTAAACGGCTGGTTACGCAAACGCGCGGCGAAGCGTGCGCGTGCAGCGCTCTGCGAGACATCTGCAGCCACAATCGGCGCGGCGCACAGGTGTCCCGCGTGCGATGATGGCCCGTTGGCCGGTGCTGAGGATTTCAATCCTCAGCACCGCACGCGGACAGGCGGCAGGTGTCAGGTGTCAGGTGGCTAATGTCAGCCGCCGTATCCGCCGCTGCTGCGGCCATTGGCGTTTTCACCGGCGCTGTTGGAGCCGCTCATCGAGTTGGCGTTGTTGCCGCCGGCCGCTGCATTGCCGCCGCTCATGTCGGGCAGCGGCCGCTCGATGCGCGGGTCCGGCATCGGCTGCACCGGCGCGCGCGGCTGCGCCGCGTGATGCGCTTTGGTCTCCGCATGGCCGGCGACCGCAACCGGGGCGAGCGCGGCCACGAGGCCGGCAAGCGCGGCTGCGCAAGCCAGGCGTTGAGGCGTCATCGTTCTGGTCATGGCGATCTCTCCCTGCTCCGCCCCTGCGCCCGTCGCCGGATCAAGCCCGGGGCATGCTTCGCTCGAAAACGCGCTGGCCGCGTGCCGGCGCGCAGTGATTCATGCCGTGCCGAGCCGCGGCCGTCCGGCCTCAACCGGCCGCCTTCTCCACCGGCAGGTCGTGCAGGAAGCCCGCCAGCATGCGGCGGCTGCGGGTCAGCGCGCCGATCCGCTCGTCGAGCTCGCGCACCTCGCGGGCGAGGCCGGCACGCAGCGTGGCGCACGGCGTGAACTCCGGCTTGTCGCTGAGCAGGCAGGGCAGCAACTGGCGGATGGCGTCGAGCTTCAGCCCGGCCTCGCCAAGCAACCGGATGCGCCGCACCGTCACCTCGGCGGCGGCATCATAGTCGCGATAGCCCGCGCCGGTGCGGGCCGGCGCCAGCAGCCCTTCCGTCTCGTAGTAGCGCAGCATGCGCACGCTGACTCCCGTGCGCCGTGACAGCTCGCCGATCTTCATCCGCGCCCTCGCCTCCTGCCGCCATCGGGCCGCTTGACCCTGACAGCGCTGTCAGACTCTAGCATCGCGCACCCTGACGGCCAACCCCATGAGGATACCAGCCATGAAGCTCTACCGCCTGACCCGCGACGCCGACGGTGCCCGCCCCACCCTGACGGAGGCGCCGCTGCCCGAGCCCGGACCGCACGACGTGCGCGTGCGCATCGAAGCCGCGAGCCTCAACTACCGTGACCTGCTGGTGCTCGGCGGCGTGGCGCAAGGCGCCGGCGACGGCCGCATTCCGCTGTCGGACGCCGCCGGCACGGTCGATGCGGTGGGGGCGAATGTGCAGCGCCTCGCGGTCGGCGACCGTGTCGCCGCCACGTTCTTCCGCGACTGGACCGACGGCCCGTTCCAGGCCCGCTACATGAGCTCCGCGCTCGGCGGCAGCGCCACCGACGGCGTCCTCGCCGAACATGTGGTGCTGCCGGAGCATGCGTGGGTGCGTGTGCCCGCAACGCTCGACGCGTTGGAGGCCGCGACCTTGCCGTGCGCGGCGGTGACCGCCTGGCATGGGCTGATCGCCCGCGGCGGTGTCAGTGCCGGCGACACGCTGCTGGTGCAGGGCACCGGCGGCGTTGCGCTGTTCGGCCTGCAGTTCGCCGTGGCGCTCGGCGCGCGGGTGATCGTGCTGTCGTCGTCCGACGACAAGCTCGCGCGCGCCAGGGCGCTCGGCGCCACCGACCTCGTCAACTACCGCACCACACCCGACTGGGACGCCGCGGTGCTCGACCTCACCGGCGGCCACGGCGTCAGCCATGTGCTGGAGCTCGGCGGACCGCAAACCTACCAGCGCGCGCTGAACGTCGTCGGCGCCGGCGGCAAGATCGCCCAGATCGGCGTGCTCACCGGCTTCGGGCCGCAGCCCAATCTGGCGCGGCTGCAGAGCATGAACGCCGACATCATCGGCGTCACCGTCGGCTCGCGCGCGCATTTCGAGGACATGCTCGCCTTCATCGCGGAGCGGCAAATCCGGCCGGTGATCGACCGCGTGTTCGCGTTCGATGCGGTCGGTGACGCCTACGCCCACCTGCGCGCCGCGAACCATGTCGGCAAGGTGGTGATCCGGGTTGGGGGGTAGGAGGCCCCAACAGTCCGGTTCATTGCGAATCCGAGCACATCCAATGCGTCGATCCTGGGCGCCCTCCGGCGGTCCGATTTATTTGCGAGCTCACTACACCCAGTGCGTCATTGCCGGACTTGATCCGGCAATCCAGCTTTCCTGCGACAAGCAGAAAAGTTGAAGCTGGATCACCGGGTCTCGACGCTTCGCGTCGGCCCGGTGATGACGCCGAATATGTGGAACGCCTAAATCTCGGATAGCTGCCGTCACGACGACGTCTTCCCTCATCCTGAGGAGCGGCGCAGCCGCGTCTCGAAGGATGAGGCCGTGACGCCACGGCCTCATGGTTCGAGACGCGCGGCGGTGCCACGCTCCTCACCATGAGGGTCTTGCGTGATGCGGAGACCGCCACGCGACCACAGCGTCATGTTCTGCGCGGTCGCGTTGGCGCGGCGCCATCACGACGATGCCCGGCTCAATCCGCCGACGGCAGCCGGCGCATGGTGAACTCGATCATGTCGCCGGGCAGCTCGCGCCAGTTCTCGACCTCGCTCATGTACGCCGCCTTGGGATAGCGCGCGAGATATTCCTTGGCCTTGGCGCGGGCCTCGGTGCGCGGCAGCAGGAAGCTGTCGCGCTTCATGCCGTCATTCCACGTGCTTCGCTGGAATCGCCGCTCGGCAATCTGGCGCGCGACATCCTCTGGCTTCTGGTAGCGCATGACACCGTCCTGTCCGTTGACCGCCTCCCTGGTCTTGTCCCGCCGCGGACGGCGGGCTGCCAGGTGATTTTCTGTCGACACGCGCCCGAAAGCGGCGGCCCGTTGAGCTGATGACGTCGGCTAGCGGCCGGACGCCTTGCCTCGCGGCTGGGACGCTGATCTTCGGACTGCGGATACCGGCTGCACGCGCGGACGCGCGACTGCAGGCGCGCCGGCCGACGCGCCGCGCGCGCTCTGGCGCAGCGCGTCACGCAGGTCGATCGGCACGCCGTGCTTGTTCAGAAGATCGGCAAACGCCTCGTCGGCGAGCTCCTGCAGCGTCGCCATGCGGTCGCTGCCGAGCTGCTTGAGCTTGCTGAAGGTGTCGTCGTCGAAATCGATCAGCTTGCGCATGGTCATCCCGCCCGCGCCGCTTTCTTCGCCGCCGCCTTGCCCCTCGCCGCCGGCTTTGGCGCAGCCACTGCGGCCGTGTCATTGGCCTTGGCTTTCGCCTTGTCGCTGGCGGCGGCTTGCGGCGCGCCCTCGGCGTCGCCGAGCGAGGCATCATGCGCGGCGGGATCGCCTTCGAGCTCCGGCGGCGGCGCGGCCTTCAGCGCCCGGCCGGACTTGTAGTTGCGATGCTCCCACTCATGCCGGTCGATGCCCATGGCGCGGCTCCGTCAGCCCGCCTTGCGCTGGCGGCCGCCGGCCCGCGGCGCGGGCTTCCTGGCGACCTCGCGCCCTGCTTCCTTCGCCGCGGCCGCCTTGCCGGCGCCCTTGCCCGCGATTGGGAACAACATCTCCTTCTGGCCCTCGATGCGCTTGCGCGGCTTCTTGCCCTTGGCCGGCTTTTGGGCTTTCGCCGCCGGCTGCGCCTTGACGTCGTGGCCGAGGCTCTTGCGCAGCGCATCCATCAGGTCGATGACGTTGCTCTCGCTGGGCGCCTTGCCCCGCGTGATCGGCTGACCGGCCTTCTTGCGGTTGATCAGGTCGATCACCGCGCTCTCGTACGCATCCTCGAACTTGTCCGGCGCGAAGTGGCCGGACTTGCTCTCGACGATATGCTCGGCGAGGTCGAGCATGTCCCTGGTGACTTTCACATCCTGGATGCCGTCGAAATACTCGTTCTCGTCGCGCACCTCGTAGGGGTAGCGCAGCAACAGGCCCATCAGGCCCTTGCCGCGCGCCTGCAGCGCGATGATGTGCTCGCGGTTGGTCAGCACCACACGCGCCAGCGCCACCTTGTCCATCGCCTTGATGGTCTCGCGGATCACCGCGAAGGCGTCATGGCCGACCTTGCCATCAGGCACCAGGTAGTAAGGGCGCACCAGATAGAGATCGTCGATCTCCGCCTTGGGCACGAACGTATCGATCTCGATGGTGCGGCCGCTCTCCGGCTGGATGGCGTCGAGTTCGTCCTGCGTCACCTGGATGTAGCTGTCGGTATCGACCTTGTAGCCCTTGACGATGTCGGCGGCGGCGACCTCCTCGCCGGTCTCGGCGTCCACCTTCATGTACTTGATGCGATGGCCGGTGGCCTTGTTGATCTGGTTGAAGCTGATCTTCTCGGACTCGGAGGTGGCCGGATACAGTGCGACCGGGCAGGTCACCAGCGACAGACGCAAAAAGCCTTTCCAGTTCGGACGCGGCGCCATCTGAAAACTCCAAACGCAACACGCTACCAATCGATCAGTGCCGGGCTGGTTCCCGTCGATCCCGCTGCCGTCATGCTACCCTTTCCTGTGCAACAGTCGATAGGATCAGTCGTTTTTTGCGTGCCGGCTGGTTAAGGCCGGAACAGGCCGGGAACGTTGTGCCGTTTCGGGGACGTGAGCGGCTCACTTGCGCTGCCCAGCACCTTGACTTGGCCGCCTCGAGCGCGAAAGAGAAGGCCTGTTCGCCCGCCCTCCCGCCTGCCCCGCCTCAACTGCCCCGTTCATGTTCCTGCATATCTTCTTCATTCCGGGCCAGTGGCTGCTGGCGCGCTTCAACCGGCTCGACCAGGCCCGCCACCCGCTGATCTGGATCATGGCCCTCGCTGTGCTGATGACCGTGCCGGCGCTGCTGCTGCGCGCCGCTCACCACGAGGAGGGCACCGTGATCGCGCTGGCGCGCGGCGCGCTCGAGGACGGCCACTGGCTGACGCCGTTCCGCTATGGCGCGCGGTTCGCCGAACGGCCGGTGCTGCTGTCGTGGATCATCGCCACCCTCGGCGCGGTGGTCGGCGAAATCACGGTTCCGCTGGCGCGGCTGCCGCACATCGCCTTCCTGATCCTCGGCGGCGTCATGGTCTATGACCTGGTGAAGCCGCTCGGCGGCAAGGCGGCCGGCCTGTTCGGTGCGCTGTGCTGGCTGGCAAGCCCGATGGTGGCGCAGAAGGCGATCACGGCGGAGCCCGACGTCACCACCTCGGTGCTGCTGTTCAGCGCGTTCTGGTTGTGGTGGACAAGCACGGCCGCGGGCCGGCTGACGCTCGGGCGCTGGCTGATGATCGGCGCGCTGATGGGAATTGCCGGCCTCGCCAAGGGGCCGCAGCCGGTCGCCTATGTCACTCTCGGCGTCGGCATCGCGCTGCTGGTTCGGCGCGAGATCGCGCAGCTGCCCGGCTTCGTGCTGGCGAACGCGATCGCCGGGATCATGGTCGGCGCCTGGTATGTCGCGGTGGCGATCCCGTCCGACGTCCATGGCTGGGCGGTGCATTCGCGGCTGCTCGACCTCGGCCACGTCCAGCTCGTGCGCGACCATCTCGATTTCGTCGTCAGCCTCGTCGCCGAGTGGCTGCCCGGCACGCTGCTGCTGGGGCCCGCGCTGGTCATCCTGTGGCGCGGCGCCAGGGGCCTCGACGCCGAGCTGCTGCGCGCGGCGCTGATCTATGCGCTCGCCTGCTCGCTGGTGCTGCTGGCCTGGCCCGGCGGCGTCGCCACGCGCTATGCCATGCCGGCCAATCCGGCGCTCGCGGTGATGTGCGGCGTGATGTTCGCGCGCTGGCGCGGGCCGCATTCGCGGGTGATCGTCTCGACGCTGGTGATCGGCGGCCTGATCGCGACCTATGTGGTGGTGCTCAGCTGGATCGTGATGCCGCTGATGCCGCGGCTGTTCCAGGACGCGCGCATCGCCGGTACCGCCGTGCAGGCGGTGCGCCGCGATGTCGCCGGGCCCGTTTATGTGCTGCCGAGCTCGGCGGAGCACAACATGCTGGCCTATGTCGCCGGGCCGATCCGCGAGGTGCCGATGGCCGCGCTCGCCACCCTGCGCGGCCCCGCGCTCGCGGTGGTGACCCCGCAGGAGCGCGCCGCGCTGGCGCAGCTGGCGCCGGACCTGCCCTGGCACGAACGCACCACCGTGCAAGCCGGCGGCACCGCGCTCGGCGTCTACGAGATCGCGCCGTGATGCGCGTCTGCCGGCAGCGGCGCTGAAAACGATAAATGGCCCGGCACGCCGAGGGGGGCAAGGCGTGCCGGGCCAAGTCGGGAGGAAAGCAGACAGCCGGTCTGCCAGCGGATCCAAATCGATCGCCGATGTCGAACGCCCGTCAGGTCATCTCGCTCCAGCCTCTCGGCGCGGCGCGCCCACTGTCGTGATCATGATGTAATGCTGCGGGTGATTCGATCGATCCGGCAAAGCGCTGTCCTCGCGGCGCGCCATGATACCGCCCGGGCGCGGTTGCTGCGGATCGACGGCACGGCCGGCGCAATTGCGGGACGGAGCACACAGAGCCACGGGCGTCATCGCACATGGCCATGTCAATGCTTGCTGATCGCCAGCCAGATCAGGCCGAGCACGCCCGTCACGATGATCGTCACTGCCGCCCCCAGCCCCTTGCGCTTGACGGTGTCGCTGGCCTCGCGCCAGGCGCGCAGATGGGCGAAGTCCTTCTGCACGGCGATCACCGCCTCGGGATCGTCGGCGTTGACGCCGAGCGCGAGGAAGAACTCCTTCACCGTCGCCCGCGCCGTGGCCTCGGCGATCTCGCGCACCTCGTGGCTTTCCGTCATCCGCCTCTCCTGAAGATGCGCGTCACCCGCTCGACCGCCGTGGCGCCGAAGTACGACACCACGATGGTCTGGAACACAGCCCAGAAATTCGGATCGAGCCGGTCGGTGCTGCCGAGGCCCAGCACCTTGTCCCACACCACCACCTTGAAGGCGAAGATGATGAAGGGCGCGGCGAACAGCGGGCGGATGATCGCGGTGTACCAGCGGCCTTGTTCGGCGATCAGCAGTTTCGTGGCATCCGCGCGCGCGGCGATCTCGGCGCGGATTTCGGCTTCGGCGAGCTCGAGCGCCTTCTGGTCCTGACTGTCCAGCGACTGCAGCCGCGCCTTGTAGGCGTTGAGCAGCCCGGCGATCAGCGGGCCGCCGAGAAATGACAGCAACGCGCCCCACATGGTCAGGCGCCCTTGCGCAGCGAGCGCAGCCGCGCGATCAGCGTGATGAGCGAGATGCCGAGCAGGATGCGCCCCACCGTTCGGGTGTCGCCGATCGCCGCCGTGAGCTGATCCCTCAGCCCGGGATCGCCGAGCGCATCGCCGATGCTGTCGATGGCCTGGAAGACCATGCCGGTGACCGCAAGGGCGTAGGACCAGGCGACCGTGAGGGAATGCAGGCATGCCGCCTTGAGCTTGCGCCAGATCATGGCCGCGCCTCCTGTTTGCGATGCTTGATGAAGAACACGATCGCCGCCGCAAGGCCCGCGACGACGACAACCACCAGCGCCGCCCTGGTGCCGGACGACAGCCCCGGCCACCACGCGCCGGCGCCCGCCGCGGCCGTGGCGGCGGCGATCACCGCGGGCGTTTTCGGTTTCGGCGACGGACGGCCAGCCGCGCGCCGCGCTGCGGGCACGGCCGATGGCGTGGCATCGCTGTGCCCGAGCGCCGCCGCCACGCCGGCGTCGATCTCGGCCATCGCCAGCAGCAGCCCGGCGCAGCCGAGCTGGGCGTCGACAGCGTTGGGATCGTAGACGCCGTCCCGCACATACTTGCCCCGGCTGTACTGATCGGTGCCCGACCACACGTAAGGCGACGGCTGGCCCATGCCGGCGTAGCCGAGGCCGTTGTAGTGCTCGAGCAGGGTCAGGAGGCCGCCGGGCGACCAGTCTTTCCATCGCGCGGCATGCGGCGGGCAGTCCACCAGCGCGTCGACCGCCGCCGCCGCCCATGACGGAAACGGCCCGCGGCCTCTCGGCACATGAGTGCTGACGCGATTCCACGGATCGCCCTGCGCCAATGATGCGTCCCAGCGCTGCGACGCCTCGCGCTCATGAATCACCGCGATCACGAACCATGGCACGCCGGTCTGCCTGGCGACGGCGAGGTAGCGGTCCCTCGCCGCCACCAGCCGCCGCGCCACGGCCCGGAAGGCCAAGCCGCGATCGGCCAGCATGCGGGCGACCGCCCAGCGCCGCGCATTGGCGGCGGTGAGTGCACTCAGCGCCACCATCACAGCCCTCGCTCGATATCGGCCTTGATCTTTTCCCTGATCTTTTCTTTGGCGCTGGCGGCCGCGCCGCGCGCCCACGCGCGGATCCTCGGCCACGACAGCCCGGCGAGGACGCCGAGCGCGAACAGCACCACCTCACCGGCAAGAGCGGCTGAAGTCATCGTCGTTTTCTCCATGAAAAAAGCCCCCGAACGGGGGCCTCACTGGGAAGATGCCGCCTTGATCGGCGGCGGGTTGCAAGTATGATTGCAGGGCTATCAGGCGTTGAAATGTTGCAATTTGTTTCTTAGACTGCGTCACAATGTTGCAGCGTTATTCATGGGCCTTTGACGATGGATATGCCCTCGCTCCGGCGGGCGATACGCACGCGCGATCTCCATCCCGACGCCGGGTCACGAACGCTGCGCCGGACCGTCGGCTCGGGCCGCGACATGCGAGCCGCGGGACATGCGCGCCGCCGGCACGGCGATAGCAGCGACGGCCGCGGCGTGACGAACGTCCGCAGCGATGCACGCCGGCAGGCCGCGCCCGACCATCGCCGCGACAGCTCATGAACGGCTCGGGACTGCCAGTCGCCACCGGTGCAAGCCATGCCCGACAACACCAGGGACCGGCGTGAGCTGTGCCAGAACTTTGACGGTTGAAGCCTGAGTCACGATCCATGCCTTTGAAGGAATTTGACGACCGCCTGATTGTCGAGGACATCGAAGCGGCGGTGAAATCACCGCAGGTCCGCGGCATCCTGAAGGCGCTGCTGATCGGCCTGATGATGCTGTTCTCGGTCAGCACCCTGAACGGCTCGACCTGGAAAGCGATCGCCGCCGGCGCCGTTTTCTTTCTGGTCGGAAGCTTCAACACCTGGCGCAGGTACCTGGAGCTGCCGGTGTTCGTCATTTTCTGCATCGCGACGCTGTATCTGTGCAACAACCACATCCTGCAGGATGTCGTATCCGCGATCGCTCACATCAGGCAGCTGATCACGGAGTAGACGCCGTGAACGCAAGGCCCGTCAGCCCAAAGCCACAACGGCGGGCTGACGGGCGCGCGCGTCACGCCTGGATCAAACAGAAGCTTCGTTGACGCCGGTCGATGGCGACTGCGCCCGGCCGACCGTGAGCCATCGTCCCAGCCGATTGAACGGCATTTCGATCATGGCCCACGAAAGGTAGGCCACAGGAACAGACAGCAGGACGACGGCCAGCGAGCACGCCAGACCAACCTCGATCGGATGCGCCCGCGTGAACTGCAGCGTTTCAGCCCTCGCGCAAATGATCTCCACGAAGATCATGTTGAAGAGATAAAAGCTGTAACTGATCCTGCCGAGGAAATGCGAGATCGGCCGGGCCAGCCATCTGCCGAGCGCTTCGGCCCGCCGATGGTAGATGAGCGCGATCAGCACGGCTATTGCCAGGTGCTGCAGCGTCGACCTGAGAAAGACGACCAGGACCAGAACAACGATCCAGGACGATCGCGGCAGCATATTCGCGACCCACGCGCCAATGCGCGTCGGCACCAGGGTGCCAAACGCAAAGCACAGCCACGCTCCCTCGAAGTAGGGAAACGCCGCCTGCACCGCCGGGATCTTGAGAAGCAGCGAAATCGCGCCCGCAGCAACAACGAGCCCGACCTCTCCTGCGAAGCGATAGCCTGCGAACACCAGCAGAATGAACGCCGGCGCGATCATTTCGGCATTGAGCGTCCAGGTTGCGCCGTTGACCTGAAACCTTGCCAGCGCGACATTCTCGGCAAGCTGCCGAAGGGTGATCTCTCGGACAAGGATGGGAAAAACGATGGCACTGGCCACCAGGCAAACGATCAGCGCCGGATAGATCCTGAAAAAGCGCCTGACATAGAACCGGACCGGAAGCGTCCGCACCGGCTCGTTGTCGGCGATCAGGCTCTTGAACAGAACGGCGCCGCTCAGCGTGAAGAAGATGAAGACCGCCGTCAGTCCGTTGAAGACCGTGAAGAACAACTTTGACATGACGCTGTAGGCGTCATGCAGGCTGTGCCAGCTGGCGGAATGGATGCGCTGGATCTGGGTGGGCTCGACATAGAGGACCGTATGGAAAATCGCGACCACGAGCGCGGCCCAGCCCCGCAGTCCGTCCAGTTCGCCATTCCTGACGTTCACGTTCGCGCGCCCCGCCGTGGCTTCCGTCGCCTCGTCATGCCCCACCCTCCCGACGGGCGACAGCCCCCGCAACGGGAGCGTGATGCGACAGATGAGAGGCCGGCCCCAGCTGGGCGAGATAGGCCAGCAGCTTCATCTCCCGCCGCCCCCGCGTCACCGTATCAAGCACCAGGCCGGAGCTCACCGCCAGCATGGCAAGGATCATGAGGCCGGTGGACAAGACGGCCGTCGGCAACCGCGGCACGATCCCCTCCTCGAGATAGGTCACCGCCAGCGGGATCGAGAGCGCAACGGCGCTGACGGCCAGCACGACCCCGATCGTTGAAAAGAAGCGCAGCGGCTTTTCCGAGCGATAGAGCTTGATCATGGTGTTGAGGATGCGAAATCCGTCACGCCAGGTATTGAGCTTGGATTGAGAGCCTGCAGGCCGGGCACAGTACGGCGTTTCGATCTCGGCGACCGGCAGCGAAAGCTCCAGCGCATGCACCGTGAGCTCCGTCTCGATCTCGAACCCGTCGGAAAGCACCGGGAACGACTTGATGAAGCGCCGGGAAAAAACGCGATACCCCGAGAGAATGTCCGTGAACTGCTGGCCGAACACCGAGGCAAGGACGCCGGTCAGGACGCGGTTGCCCAGCCGGTGGCCACGGCGGTAAGCCGCTTCCTCCTGGCCGACCCGCAGCCCCACCACCATATCGAGGCGCTGATCGCACAGCAGAGCGACCATTCGCGGGGCGCTCCGGGCGTCATATGTCGCATCGCCATCGACCAGCACATAGATATCCGCGTCGACGTCAGCGAACATGCGCCGCACGACATGGCCTTTTCCCTGCCGCCGCTCATGGCCGACAATGGCGCCGGCCTCGCGCGCGACCATCACCGTGCGGTCGGTGGAATTATTGTCGTAAACATGGATTTCGGCGCTCGGCAGCGCCGCACGGAAATCCGTGACGACCCTGGCGATGGCATGCTGTTCATTGAGACATGGGATGAGCACGGCCACCCGTGCGGCCGGAACCGTCATGCTCTCGCACCATCAGCATAAAGCCGCTCCGCATCGCCGAATGACGCGAGCATGATCCATGACGACAGCATCGCCGCCGGCATCAGATAGTAGGGCGTGTAAAGTTGGTGCGTGAAGAAGAAGGCCGCGCTGACGATACAATTCACGATGGCGACCAGCGCCGCGGCCTTGATGCTCGGCAGCTGCGTCCGTGAATAAAGCAGCACCGCACCGACCAGCCCGAACATCAGCAGCCCGCCCTGGGGGTTCTGCATGTAGTAGAGCGCCGCGCTGAACGTCAGATCGGGCGGCGACGCATCGACAGAGCTGTAGGTCGTCGCGAACGGACTGCCTGCGTTGATCCAGTTGGCCGCGAGGGTCGGCGCTGCGCCGACGACAATCGCGATCACAAGCAGCGCGGTCTCGCCCTTGAAGTGCGCAAAACGGCAGCGCACGAGCTCCCGCAGGCACCCTGCGCCAAACCCGGCCGCCAACAGAATATTGGCGATCCGCAGATCGGCGCCGATGCCGAGCAGAAGGCCGATGACTACCGCGGTGACCAGCCGCCACCTGTTGTGCGGCGAGAACAGCAGCGGTGTCAGCACCCCCAGCAAGGCACAGACCGCCATCGACGGAGCGGCGGAATAACTGGCCTTGACCGGATTGACCATCAAATAAACCGAGAGCGCGCCGAATATCCCGCTTGCGATCAACAGGGCAACAGACCTTGCACGAAAGGTCAGGAGCAGCGCGACAGACAACACGACGAGCGTGGACGAGATGTAGAGACCGGCAGCCTGCCGGCCTTCAGGAAAAAGAGCGAGCAGCGCTCCGGTTCCCGGAGGATATTGCAGAACCCATGTGTTGTTGTCCGCAATGAAGGTATGGGTGATCGGCCTGTCCGGATCGCTCCAGGCAAGATGCTGGATGCTGAGGACCGCGTTCCTGAAGAAATGATCGTCGTCCCGCCTGATGTCGGTATTCAGGCCGGCGATGCCGAAGCGCTTGAACAGGTGCGCCTGCCGCAAATAGCCGAGGTCATCAAAAACGCCGCGCCGCTCACCCCAGTGCGCCGCCGACCAAAACACCCCGCAGGCCAGCAAGACGCAGAGCGCCCCGCAGGCCAGCCTCAATGTCAAAAATCCATGCCTTCCACGATTGCCAATAACATCCGACACTGCAGAAGCCCCCTGCAATCTATCGCATAAGCACTCCAAACCAGCCCATCATCATCGCGGACTTCTGCCTCAGCGTCATCCGGCACAGCAACGCTTCAACCTACTCCAGGAACAACGGAATTTACAACCACGGCGAGCTCGAATAAAGAAATGCGCGCGTAACGATCAAAAGTCGGACACTGACGGACCAGACGGAAAGCGACGGCTGCAACGATGCGCTCGCGGCGAGGAAGGCGCCTGCGCATTCGGAGACGGTGTATCACCAGGCGTCGTCAGCGCTTGAAGAGGCGCGGCCTCGGCGGGCTGTTGTGCAACGTCTCTGACGGCTATCAGCCGGGCAGATACCAAGCGCACCCAAGCGCCGCATTGAAGGTACGCCGGGATCAACGCGCCGGGCGGCAAATCAATGCTCGGCATGGATCAGCACGGCACTGAAACTGCCGATGCCTGGCATGCAGGAGCCGGTATTCACCGTTGATGGCGCTCGCTGACGGCACTATAGGACATTGAAATATCGCAAATTACTTCCTAGGTTGTCCCGCTCCCAGGAGACAACCTAGTGCCCGTCGCGATCGTCAATTCCCTGTTCAAGCCACCCAGCGGCGAGGATGTTGCCGCAGCACGGAACGTCGGGCATTTCTATGGGATCGACCTCCTACGCGGCCTCGCTGCTGTCGCTGTAGTGATCTGGCACTATCAGTTCTTTTTCCAAGCTGGCCCGCTCAAGCCGACAGCAGCGCCAGCCGATATCGACCGGACCATCCAGCCGCTGTACTCATTCCTGTGGCCGATCTACGAGCACGGTCACTGGGCGGTGCAGCTCTTTTGGATGATCTCAGGTTTCGTGTTCGCCCATATCTACGCCGGCCATCGCACGACGCTCCCCGACTTCGCGCTACGCCGCTTTGCACGACTATACCCGCTGCACCTTCTCACGCTGATCGTGGTAGCCACCCTGCAGGGAGTAAGCTGGTGGCTCACCGGCGGGTATCAGATCGCGACACGCAATGATCCCTATCATTTCCTTCTGCAACTCTTCATGGCGTCGCAATGGGGACTGCAGGATGGCGTCTCGTTCAATGTTCCGGTGTGGTCCGTGTCGATCGAGGAGCCGATCTATCTGCTGTTCTTCTTCACCGCGGGCGCCATTTTCTCACGAGGCATACTCCGGCCTCTCGTTCTGACCGCCGTCGCTACTGTGTTGACGCACGCGCTGCGCGCTGAGACGCCAAAGCTGTTCGCAATGTGCGTCATGTTCTATTATGCCGGTGTCTGCCTATATTTCCTTGCGGGCAAGCTGCGCAGCCATCTCCCCCTCACCGTCCTGATCGCTGCGGCTGGAATCGGCTCGGCATTACTCCTGTCCGAGCTGCGGATCGCCGGCCGCGCGCTTCCGCCGTATGACGTGGGCCTCGTGCTATTTGCGCCCATGATCTTGTTGCTTGGCGTCACGGGCTATCGGGGAGCCGCCAACGTTGCTGTATCAAGCTTTCGATGGCTCGGCGACGCTACCTATTCGATGTATCTATGGCATTTTCCGCTGATCGTGCTTGGCTGCATCATCCAATGCACGACCGCGTCAGGCGACGGCATCTTACGAAGTCCGCTCACGCTGGCGGCGTGGGTCGCCTGCATGATCGTCGTCGGCGTCCTGTCCTTCCGCTGGATCGAGCGCCCCGCACAAACCGCAATTCGAAAGATCGGCGCTAAATCACTCGCAAGAGCATCGGCAGAACGATCGTTGGCTGCACCGTCCAAAGAGCAGCCTGCGGAGTGACGTTACCGTTGATCGACGCCGTCACACCCGGGATGCTGTTGCTGCTGGGGTTAACGACGACGGTTCGCGGCGTGCCGCCCGCATTTAGTGCCATCACGGTTCCCGCACCGCCCCCCGGGGGCAAAGGCATCGCCTGAAACTGCTCGCCGATGCTGGTGCCTGTCGAGGTAAAGGCGCGGTTGTCCGTGACGGTCACTCCGAGCTGCACGTTCGGCAGATTGGCCTGCGCAATGGCAACGTTCTGGTTTCCACCTTTCGCCCCGTAGGCGGTGCCAGTGATGCCACACCCGCCCGCCGTAAGCAGCCCGAGCACTGACGATCCCCCCATGCCGTCAAGACCGGCGATGACCCGCCCGCGCAGATCAGGGACATTGAAGGTTGTCGAGCCATCGCCGGGCCCATAAGCCGTGCCGACAGATGCGAAAAGATTGGCGTAGATCGTGCGCGAGATCGGCTGTCCATAGGGGAACACGAACGCGGAGTTCGGCGGGGTCCCGATGATGTACGGCATCAGCCCCCCCAGCGGCACGCTGAACGGATTGCCGGCCAGCCCGCGCAGGATGAACTCGTTCGCGCCGAAGAAGTAGGTCGCCACATAGGGCGTGCCCTGCACCAGCGTGCCGGACGGCAGGTCGACACCCGGCTGATAGTGGATCGGCGCGGCAGGAAGCCCGTCGACCGACAGCGTGCAGGCCCCCGTATTCGTCAGGTGCGGCACGAACGCAATCTGCTGGCTGTCGAGGTGGCCCGCGCTGTCGAAGCCCTGATACGACGTGAGCGAATATGCCGATGCGCCGCCCGTCGCGAGGTTCGCGCCGGCAATGTCGTCACGGTACTTCGCCGCCGCCGCCATCATCGCGCGCGTGCCGTCATTGAGCGCGGACGGGCTCATGCCCTCGGGAAAAGGGCAGCTCGGATCGGCGTTGGCGTTGTTCGCCGCGGTGCGGCTCCATTTCCAGAAGGTCATGCTCTGTCCTCTCGACTGAAGATCAAATTGGATTGTCGATGCACGAACACCGGCGCCCCGCGCCGGAGAGGCCGCACTGCCGCACGTTTTCCGCGTCGCAAAAGACAACATGTCGCATGCGGCGGTGGGCGCACCGCGCATCGTCGCCACAATCCCGCCGCGCCGGCGCGGCCAGATGAAGCGGAAATCAGCGGTCCAAGGGAGGCCGCGCCATGAACACGACGCCGCGCACGTCCGCCCCAGCCAGGCCGCCGACCGGCCCGATCGCCGCCGTCTTTCTCATCGCCTGGTCCGGCGTCGTCATCGTCGACCTGCCGGCGCTGCTCGTCAGTATCGCCGCCACCGCGGGAATCCTGCTCACGGCGTCATTCGTTGTCATCCCGGCCACGAGCGCCGTCCATCACCTGATCGTGGATCCCGACGCCAGGCCGCTCGCGATAATCCTTGGACTGTGGGCAATCATCGTGCTCGTGAATGTCGCCTGGGAGATCAGGCATCGCATCCGCGTCAAACAGCGACGGTCGCGCCTCCGAACCCCTGCGGACGACCGACGAGCATCGCCATGGGCTTGATCGCCATCACCTGGTCCATCGCCGCGCCGCTGCTGTTTCTGTGCGGCCTTGCGTTCGAGTGGTTCACCTTTCCCAGCAGCTGGCCCGGAATGGTCATCTATGCCGTGGCCATGCTGTGCTGGTATGCGTCGCTCGCCTGGGTCTACCGTGCGTTCTTCCGATGGGCCGAAGCGCACTGGCCGCGGGCGACGATCATCCGTCAGATCCTGAGTGCGGTGCTGGCTTCTCTGCTCGCGATAGGCAGCAGCAGATCATAGAACCAGATGCTCCCAATAATGCATGCACCGCTTTCCCTCGCAGACGCGATCGACTTGAACGGAAACCGGGACACGCGGAAGTTCGAGCTGCCCAGCCCCGGTGAGAGTTGAGCTATGAGACAGAGCACCCTGCAGCAAGAACCTGCCACCGACGCACAGCGCCCTGCGGAGCCACCAGCCTGGCTCATCCACCATCAGGTACGGGATGATGTCCTCCATCCCGACGACGTGTACGGACTTCCGCCCGAGGGCTTCATATCCTACTACGGACGCATGACCCTCAGCTTCGTGATCGAAGCAGCGAAAATTGCGACCCGGCTCGTTTTCGAATCGCTGTTCTGGGTGGTGTTCGCACTGATCAGCTTGATTGGGCGGTGAGATCAATAACCATAGAGCCGCTGCTGTCGCCTCATCATATCGAACACATCAGGCCACATCCAATGGCGAAATTTATATAGGCCGCCGCCGCCCAACCCACCTGTAACCATTCCAAGCGCGGCATCCTTTGTACCTTCCTCCAGTCGATCACTCCAATCTCCGTCCGTTCTAATCGCGCCGGCAACTCCGTGCTTTATTGCCCCATTCAACATTCCCAGTCCGACAGCACCGGCGAGAGTTGCTGCTTTAGGGATTCCAAAGACCTTTGTTACCGGCAGTGCAAGCCCCGCAACCGTCCCAATTGCTTGGCCAGCCAGAGCCCTCTCGGGATACTCCTTCTTGTATCTCGACATACCCTCTCGCTCTTCCGCCAGAAATCGAGGATATGAATCCTGATAGCTTCCCCCATGGGAGTATTCATTGACCGCTCTTGCGGCAGCTAAGATCTGATTCCATGTCCCCATCGTGAGCCCGTCCATAAGAGGCCCCGTGAAATTTGAAGACAATGCCCCGCTGCGGTCCGTTCGATTTTCTGCCGCAACTGGAGCATTTTCTCCGCGTTTCACCCAGTCGCGGCGAACCGCCAACTCATCACGATACGCGCTGCTTGGGTTTTCGCCATGTTGCAACGCATCCGACATCGCATCACGAAAAGCGAGGACCTGATCCGTTAGACCGTGCGTGCCCCGACTCCACATGACATCATCCGCTGTCGGTGGGGCCCAATCTCGGTGACCTCGAAATGCCGTCGCATTGGCGATCTCGTCATAGTTGTTCCGATGGCCATCACTCAACATTTTTTCCCAGACCGCGCGATTAATTTGCTCACGCGTCGGTGCCGGAGCGGGCGCAGCACGCGCTGCGAGCTCCGCTTCGTAGCGCGGATCAAGGCGAATACTTCCGTCCCCAGCACGCCCCATGACCACACCACCGAACTGAGACGCACTATTGTTAGGAAGCCAATCCTCGATCTTACGAGGCCCCTCGGGAAGCGGCGTGGCACGGAATCTGTTCAAATCTCGAATCGCCGCATCGGACCGTTCGTCGAAGCTCGGCATTCCCGGTCCGGCAAACCCGAATGGCGCGGTACCCGCTGAAAACACGGCATCACGATCTAAACGCTCGCGTAGCGTCGCTTGTGGCGGCCTCCTTGCGAAGGCGGAAGCGAGCTGCGTTTCATACCGTGGATCGAGGCTAAGGCTGCCATCTGGAGCGCGATCGACACGAACACCGGCCGGTGGAAACGAGGCATTGCTGTCGGCATCCAACAGATCGTCGAACATCAGGGCGCGATTTGACGGCGTGGGCATGGCATATCCTTTAGGTTCACCCGATTGCGAAAGCCGGGCGCGTGAAATGACGTGGGAGGCTAGATTCCCGAGGCATCAATGCCGTAAGCGCGCAGCCGGGCGATCACCGCCCCACGGATCTCGGGGTGAGCTGCAACTGCTGCCTTCGCGTTGGCGATCGTGGCCGCTACGACGCTGTCTTGCGGTCGACCGTTCGCCGATTGGCTCGGAAATGCTGTTGCGCCCGCCGCGCGACCACTTTGCGGTGGAGCATTGCCCGGAGCCGGTGCGCCATTTGCCGGTGGCCCCGAAGGCAAGCGACCGGAGCCGAACGGAAACGGCCTAGCCTCGCCCGTTTGCGTATCGAACGCGCCGTAGATGGGTTGGCCGCCGCTGTTCCTGCCGATCGTCGAGGCCGTGAAGCGTTCCTTGCCGTAGTATCGGTTGAGCAGCTGTTGCAGAACATCAGGGCTGCGCGCCGCGGCGGCAACGTCTTCCGGAGAGGCACCTCTGGCAAGCAGTGCACGCGCAGTGAGCGTCTCCGGCGTCTGTCCCGTCACCAATCCCTGAACACCGTTCGATACCGCGCCGAGAAAGCCCTTGGCGTTGGCGAAGCCCGACAGTCCTGCGAGTAGACGATCGCCAAGACCCGGGCTCGCCGCCTGAGGCTGAGGTCCGCCGGGCGGCGACCCCGCTGCGGGCGAACGCGGAGGCATCGGGGCTCCATCGACAGGATCAGGCGCATTCGGAGCCGGCCCGGTCGGGGCATTCAATCTCGGCGCCCCTGCGTTGGCCGGCGCGGAGGTCGGGCTGACGACATTGGTCGCTCCGGACTGCGCCGGTATCGCCAGTCCAACGCCAAAGCCCTCCGGCTTCGGCGAGCCGTAGGCACCGAAATCAAATGACTGCCGCCCCAGAGCCGTCGCGATGCCGGGGTTCGTCTGATCCGGCACAGGGAACGGGGTGTAAGGCTCGGAAGGCCCGCGCGTCAGCCCGGGCGCACTGTCCGCCGCCGTTCGGGCATCGATCTGATCCCAGATCGCCCGAGGATCGGCCTGCGGGTCAGCCGCCGGAAATCCTCCACTCGTCCCACCCCAGGTCCAGGGAATTCCGCTTTGCGTGTACAGATCATCAAGCAGTCCCATTGCTCACCCCCACAAGAATTTGCTCAGGTTTCCCAGTCCGCCAGCGATCGTTGCGAATTGCTGCGCACCCGACATCTGGCTGTTCGTCGTGGAATTCCCCGTCTGTGTGCCGAACGCCTGCGCCACCGGAGAGATCGATCCCAGCAGCGTCGCGAGATTTTGCATCGGGATGCCGCGCCGCTGCGCCTCCGCGGCGAGTTGCTGGTTGGCGCCCCAGTTGTTGGCGTCGAGCGCGGCGGAGCCGACGCCGGCGCCGGCCTGGGCGTTGGCGTTGGCGGCCTGCTGGTTCTGGTTGAGAAGGCCGTAGGTGCTGTTGCCGGCGCCGTAGAGGCTGTTCGCGGCGTTGAGCTGGTTGGCGACGTCTTGATTGTATTGCCCGGCGATCACAGGGGCTGTGCCCTGGGCGATGCCGCGGCCCAGCGCCTGCAGATTGGCGGCCGAACCGTCACGCCCGGCGGCGGCGAACTGCGAGTTCACCTGGTTGCTGACGTCCTGCCGGATCTGATCGAGCTGGCCCTGCAGCGCGGTGTTCTTGCCGATCATGCTGCCGTTGGCATAGGGCGCCAGCATGCCCTGGTAATTGGCGAGGTTGGTGCTGATGTTGCCGTCATTGGCTTTGGCGCCACCGCCGTTCAGCAGGTTGGTGGCGACGTTCCCAATCGCGCCGGCATAGGGATTGCCGGCCGCCGCATTGCTCTGCAGCGTGTTGAGGGCGTTGTTCTCGGTTGGTGTCGGGCCGGCGTTGGACGCCTGGCCGCCGAGCTGTCCCAGGATGTTGTCGATCGCCCCCTTCGCCGGCGCGTAAGGCGACGCCTGCGAGGTGCTTTGCGTGGTCTGTTGCGAACTGCCGCCCATGTCAGAGCCCTTTTTCCAGCGTGATCCATTGCGTTGCGTAATCGGCGAACACGCGCTGCCAGCCGCGCCGCCCGTCGATGCGCATCGCACAGCAGCCGAGGTCGCGGGCGTAAGCCTCGATCGGCGCCAGCGCCCGCGGCCACCGCACGGCGCGCGCACCGCCACAGGCGACGATGCGGCAGATCTTGCCCCGCGGCACGATCACCACTTCCGTCACCGCAGCGGCGCGGATCGCCGCGCCGTCCCACAGCACCCACAGCAGCATCTCCTGCCGATCGAGGCAGCCGCGCAGCGTCGGCAACGTCCAGTCGCCGCAACGCTCGACCGCCGCTCGCAGGAAGCCCTCGACATGCGGCCAGATCACTGCGACGCGCTCCGGCGGCACGCAGAGCGTTTCAGCCGAGGCAGACATAAAAGAACGTCCGATCCGTCTGCGCGTTGTTGGCATGGGTGATGGTGAACGACCTGTTCGCCACCGTGCTGATGAACAGCGTGCCGTTCTTGACCTCGGCGGCGGCGTTGGCACTGGCCGGCGTCAGGAACACTGAGCTGCCGGCGGCGCAGTTCGGCGCGCTCACCGTGGTGGTGGCGGCGTTCGCCGCCAGCGTCACGGTGCCGGCGGCGTTGGTGCGGCCGGCGCCGAGTTGCTGGATCGCCAGCGCATAGCGCGACAGGTCTTTTTCCTGCGTCGAGACGCTGAACAGCTTGGGGATGGCGGTCATGGCCTGCCTTATCGCTTGCCTGTCGCGATGGTGTCGGGCTCGACGCCTGCGATGAACGACCACGCCGTGCCCTGGGGGATGCGCACCTTGTAGCGGCTATAGCGCGTGTCCTTGAGCAGGTCGCACTTGCCGGTGATCGGGTTGATCAGGATCTCGGCGCCTGCCGTCACCGCCTGCTGCTGGGTCTCGCGCGCCGAGGCCGAGCCATAGAGCGTCGGCGCATCCGTCACCGGGCGGAAGCCCCTGATCTTGAGCCGCCGGCCATCCGTGCCCTGCTCCGCGCTCTCCAGCGTCGCCTCGAGCAACGGGCCGCGGAAGAAATTGAGCATATGGCCGGGATCGAACGCGGCCAGCTCGATCGGGTTGGCGGATGCAAAATTGTCCAGCGACTGCGTCATGGCGTCGACCGAACCGCCGACCAGGCCGCCGCCGGCATAGGCGTTGGCATAGGCCGACTTCTGCAGGTCGACATGGGTGGCATCGACGACCGTGATCCACCAGTTGCCGTTGGCCTCCGTGGTGCCGGTGACGCCGGACAGCGACACGAACGGCCGGCCGGCAAGCGCCGCGGTGGATGCCACCTGCACGCGGACGAGGCCTGCGCCGTTGTTGGCCGTGCCCTGCACCGCCATCGCGCCGGGCGCGATCGCGTCGAGGCCTTCCAGCGTCAAGCCGGGCTGCGCCACCTGCAGCAGGTATTCGCCGCTGACCTTGATGGTGGTGAACTTGTCCAGCACCCAGTCGTAGCACAACAGCTTGTCGAACTGGTTGGTGGTGCCGT
The DNA here is from genome assembly GCF_052115025.1 of Bradyrhizobium sp. 2TAF24. Taxonomy (NCBI): domain Bacteria; kingdom Pseudomonadati; phylum Pseudomonadota; class Alphaproteobacteria; order Hyphomicrobiales; family Nitrobacteraceae; genus Bradyrhizobium; species Bradyrhizobium sp. 2TAF24. The sequence continues at coordinate 47,523 of NZ_JBFRFW010000012.1, forward strand.
TGACGCTCTTGTAGGCCCAGAGGATGCGCGAGCTGCGCGGATCGGCGCTGCCGAGAAACAGCTGCAGGTTGTTGGTGTCGAGGTCGGCCAGAAACGTGCGGTCGACGCGCTCGCGGCCGATCGGCACCGGGAAGCCGCCGGGATCGATGCGCTGGAAGCCTTGCGAGGAATAGAAGAACACATGTTCGCCGGCGCGCACCAGCGAATATGGCCCGAACAGGCCTTTGTCTTGTGATAATCGCTCGATCTGGAAAATGATCGGCGAGCCCGGGATATAGGTCATGCGGCGGATGGCGTTGTCCTGCAGGATGACGCCGGTCTCGCCGCCCGCGACGCCGCGCACGAAGCCGCCATCGGGCAAGTCCTGATAGTCCGCCTGGTTGACGCCGGGCGTCCACGACGTCGGGCCGTTGATGTCGTTGAGGCCGGACCACTGCACCCGCTGCGGGTTGGAGAGCAGCCCCGACAGCACCACGAAGCGGCCGACCACGTCGATATAGCGTGCCGGCGGCGGCGAGCCGTTGAGATTGGCGAACGCGATCGAGGTCGTGATGTCGTAGACCTGCGGCACGGCGTTGGCCTGCACCGCCATCACGAGGTTGTTGAACTGGGCAAACCGCCACTGGTCGGACGGCGGCACCGCCGAGTACGACACCCCGCCCTGCGACACCCTGGTCCAGCCGAAGGTGATGTTGTTGAGCACATAGAGGTCGGTCGCGGTCGCCGCGAACACCACCACGGAGCCATCCGGCTTGAACGCCTGGAACGCGCCGCGGCACTGGCCGCCGAGCGCCTGCGACAGCGCCAGCAGGCTCGGGAACGGGCCGAAGCCGTCCGCGCGCGGCACCACGTTCTGCGCATCGCGCTCGGTCGAGGCCTCGTAGTCCGAGACGTCGGGGCGGTATTCGCCGAAGGGGATCAGGGGCATTGAGTCACCGCGCATATCAATTGGCGAGAGCACAGCGCGACCCCCACCCACGGCGTCATGCCCGGGCTTGACCCGGGCATCCAGCTTGCTCGCAGCACAACGCGCGCTGTTGAAGCTGGATCACCGGGGCAAGCCCGGTGATGACGCAGAATGTGTGGAAGCGGCTCGGCCTCATGGTTCGAGACGCGCGGCGTTGCCGCGCTCCTCACCATGAGGAGGTAGCTAGAAGTCCGTCCCCTGGATGATGCCGTTGGACAGGCGCGACGAGCTTTCGCTGCGCAGCGCCGCGATCAGGTCCGGCAGCTTGGCCGTCATGCGCTGCATGCCGTCGGGATCTTCCAGCACGTCGGTGTAGAGCAGCAGCTTTGTATGGGTGCGGATCAGCTCTTCCGCGTCCGTGGTCCAGGCGTTGACGTCGGTCGGGTTGACCAGCGGCGGCAGCTTGTAGTGGATGTGCGGCCGCAGGGTGTAGACCGCGGTCGGCACCGGCCACAGCAGGATGGACTGGTCGATATAGGTGAAGGCACGCGGCTTGCCGCCGCCGCTCATGCCCCCCGCGATCACCTCGAAATCCGCCGGCTCGTAGCGGTCGAGCGGATAGATGCTCTGGCCCTGCGGGATGAACAGCGCGTCAATCTTGACGATGTTCGGGATCACCGCGAGGTCGCTTGCGGTGTACGCCTGCTGGCCGACGACGGTCTGGAACGTCTGGCTCCGCGTCACGTTGAACCAGAACCGTTGCCGGGCGTAGAACGCGATCGCGTCGCCGACCGCGCTTGCGATCTGGCTGGTCAGGTCCGTGCGCGTCAGGTCGGTCGCAATGCGCGTCTGCAGGTCGGAGAGCGTGGTCATGGGGAGGCACCTTCACCGAAGGAGCGGCCGGCGGCTCGATGGCCGCCGCGCCGAAATGCAGCAGGAACAGCGCCGCATCCATTTACTTGGTCCACCACTGCCCATCGGTGAGGCAGTAGAAGATCGCGGGCGTGGTGTTGCTGACGGCGGTCAGCGGGTTGTTCTGGCCCAGCGTGTTGATCTGGTCGCCGCCGACCGCGCCGCCCTGCGCCTGCGCCGCCGGATACACCGCCATGTTCTGGACGCCATGGTTGATGACGTCGACCTGCATGCCGGCCTTGGCCGGCGGCAGCACCGCGGCGTCGCCGGCATTGGCGACGGTGGCAAAGCCGACCTGCGAGGCGAGGATCGGCGTCGCGCCCGCCTGGGTGTGCACCGTCGAGGCGGTCAGGCCATCCTGATAGGAGAAGGTCTGGAACGCGCCGCCGCCCGACGAGGTGTAGCCGGTGCCGAGGCCCTCGGTGTACCAGGCGCCAGCGGTGTGGCAGGCGTAGATCACGACCGATCCCCGCATCTGCGACACGCCGGTGGCGGCCGGGGAATCGTCGACGGTGTCGCCGCCTGCGCCAAACACCTGCATGGCGTTGGCGCCGCGGTTCGTCACCACGATGGTCATGCCGGGCTGCGACGGCGGCAGCTTCACCGAGTCCCCCGCCGTCGCCACCGTGACGATGCGGTTGAGCTCGGCGGCGAGCTGGGTGGCGTTCGCCTGGCCGCCGCCCGCGTTGGCGATGATGTTGTCGGCGGAGGATTCCAGCAGATAGCCGACCTTGAAATATTCCGACTGGGATTCGCTCTTGGTTCCGGTGATCGTCACCATGGATGGGGTTCCTTGAAATGAAGGGAAAGCGCGCCGTCGGCGGCCTCTCCTCATGGTGAGGAGCGGCCCGTCAGGGCCGCGTCTCGAACCATGAGGCCGAGGCGGTGCGGCGGCATCTCGCCGGTCGCGAGATGCCGCAGACGTCCGGGCCTCATCCTTCGAGACGCCCGCGTTGCGGGCTCCTCAGGATGAGGGGAGAGGCGATCACAGGTCGTTGTTGGGGATGAACTTCACCACCACGATGGCCTGCCCGGCGGTCGCCGCCGCGCCGGTCTGCGTGTACGTGACATTGAGCTGGCTGTCGGCGGCGAGCGGCCCGAGCGCGGCGCCGGTCGGCGCAATGTTCTGGGTCAATGCAACCGCGCCAGGCGCAGCCGCACCGCCGGCGACCACGTTGGCGTTGGACGCGCCGAGGCCCACGCTCAGCACGTTGGTGGTGGCCGCGTTGAACGGCGTCACCACCTGCACGTCGGTGCCGATGATGAGGGCGCCGGCCGGCAGCCACTGCTTGGTGTTGCCGTTGGCAACGTTCGGGTCGTTGAAGTTGACGGTGAAGCGCGCATAGCCCACCTGCTGGCTGGTGTTGCGGCGCGCGGTCGAGCCGGGGATGCCGGTCGTCATGGCGGATGATCCTTGTGATGGAAGGGAGAGGGAAACGCTGGTCACGCGGGACGCGGGCGACACGCGCCCGCGCCGTCAGGCCCGTCGCATGCCGCTATCGCGGCATGCCATGGGCGTCAGTGCGCCGTGGCGTAGGTGGTGGCGACGATGGTGCCGAAGTCGAGGCCGTTGAACACCGTCTTCTTCACGCCCCAGATGGTCTGGGACGAAATGCCGAGCTCGCGCTCGTAGTCGAACAGCTCTTCCACCCACTTGTAGTTCACGCCCTCGGAGAACTCCCTGCCGAACGCGAGCGCGCCGGCCTGGGCGCCGCAGAACACCGCACGGCGGGTGCTGGTCTGCTGCGTGCCCGCGTTGGAGATCCCCATGGGGATGCGGTTGGAGCGGTGCAGGATGACGCCGTTGTACTCGCCGAGCGCGCCGGTGTAGATCGGGCTCTTGGAGCCCGCGCCGCCGGCCAGCGCCGCCTTCTGGATGTCCAGCCACTGGCCCGAGCTGGTGGAGGTGCGCAGGTCCGTGATCTGGTAGTCGTGCAGGAACATCAGGAACTTGTTCTCGCCCTGCACCTTGATCGGCCGGATCAGCGGCGTCGCGGTGTACGCCCGCTCGACACAGGTGTCGATGAGCGCGAGGTTGAACGTCTTGGTGTTGTCGCTGTTGATCGTGGCGTCGTCGGTCGCGCCGCCGCCGCGCACGATGCGGGTCGGCGGTGCGACGGTGTTGTTGCCGGCATAGCGCATGTCCGTCACCAGCGTGTTGCCGGCGAGATGGTTGAACATGGCGGTGTCGAAGCGGTTGGAGAACCAGTCCTTCAGCCCGAGCTTGCCCTCTTCGCGCAGGCTGAACGGCACGCGCTGCGCGTCGATGGTGTTCTTGTTGCGCACCCGCACCGCGTGCGCCAGCTCGTTGATGATCACCTTGTCGGAATAGGTGGTCAGCGATTCCTCGTTGCCCATCAGCGTCTGCGCCTCGGTGACGCCGTCGCCCGACAGCTGCATGCGCAGGCCGAAGGTCACGGTGTCGCCGGCATTGGTCGAGGTCTCGGTCTTGAGGTGGATCATGTTGTCCGATCCGGTCCCCATGAACTTGCCGAAATACGTCTCTTTGAGGGCTTCAGCTGCGAGCTTCTTCGCCCACAGCTTGTTGGAGAGTGAGTCGTTCACTCCATAGGTCGTGGATGCCATGGTGGCAGGTCTCCGAATTGATTGATGTGAGGTGCTGGATGTGCACGCATCACGCCCGCGCGTGGCGCATCACCGCGTTTGACGCCCCGGTGGCGGGCGAAGGCGCTTAACGACCGCCAGTCGAAGAGATCGAAACGGAACGTCGAACCATAACCGATATCAGCAGGAAGTTAGCTGCACCCGAGCCCGCTTTACGGAAGCGGGTACGTAGGCTCGAATGTGCCAGCCGGCGGACGTAGCAATGTCGGAAGATCGCGAATATTGTAAGGGCCAAAGCCCATCGTCGCGCTCAATACCGGCGCGCCAATGTTTGCAGAACGCCCCTGTAAGAGTGCCGCTGGGTCGACGCCATAGCCCCGTCCGGACGGGCTCCAGCCAATATTGACTCTCTGCCCTCCCAGCGCAATTGAGGGACCCGTAAGGTACTCGCGTACATTGCTCGCACGTCCGACAGTCACTGAAGGCGTCAGATCAGGCGTCGACACGGCGAATTGCGGATAGATATTGCCGTCTGTATCGACACAGGCTCCCCACCGAACCCGAATGGCGTCCAGGTGGCACAACCGAAAAGACCTGCACGCAACGCTTTATCGAAATCGCTCATTCCATCCTCGCTCGCGCCAAGAGATTTCAAATTGAGCTGGGAGCAGCAGCTGCGCTGCGATAAGGCGAAATAAGCCGACCGGTCGCTGCAAGCGGCCAGTTGCTAGACGGCTGTGATGACGAGCAGCATTCGGTCGGCTAGTCTATTTTTTGGGAGGCGCTATGAAAGTCGCGGTATTGCCTCCAGCGCTTCCAGGTCGCGTAGCCGAGGCCAAGGCTCGCTGCCGCCGCCGCGACCGCGCGGCTCAGATCATCCGCGACGAACGAGCCGATCGCGAGCAGAACAAATCCAAGCAGGAAGCAGGCGAAGGCCCGCAGGTAGCGCCGCCGCGCCAGGTCAGGGACCTGCCGATTCCAGATGTAGATATCGACGGCGAAACCATAGGTGTTTCGATCCTGCCGGAAATCGAACGGCAGCGCCGGTTCCGCCTGCCGAAACGCCAGCGTCAGCTGCACCGCGCCGACCAGCCATATGACCAGAGCCGCAGATGCCAACAGCGGATACATTCCAACGCCCCATCCGGCTACGGCACACAACGAAAGGCCGCACCACGACATGAAGGTGGCGCAGCCGTCCGGCCGGATCAAGTCGTCGTCGAGGCAAGTGGCCCCGGTTCGTCGTAGCGCAGCATCCCCACGAGCTGCGCTACGACATGTCGTCGTGTCAGCCCCTTTCGTTCAGTGCACCGTCGCCAGCGGCACCACGGCGGCGAGATTGCCGGCCGGATCGAAGGCGCAGATGCAGAGCCCCGCGAGCATCGCTTGCGGCATGCCCTTGGCGAGCCGGGCCGCCAACGCACGTCCACGCCGCATCGCCCCGTTGGGCTTCAGCCAGAACTCGCCAGCGGGCCGATCGAAAGAGGTCAGGTCGGTCAGTTCAAAGCTGAATTTTTGCATCGTGGTTTCTCCCGCGCCAACAACAACCCATGCAAATGAAGGCCGTTCGTTGACCGGGAGTTACTATCCCCGTTGTCCACAGGGCTACCGCCCGGAAAGACGCAGGTTAGCGCATACCAGATCGCCGCCGGCCACATCGCTGGCGCCGGCGGAGCAGACCGCACGCGGACCGTTCACGGCGCGACATCCGGTTCCCGCAGCGTGGACAATGCCGGCAGCCGCGCGGTAGGCTTTCTATCCGTTCGCCGAGACAGAGCCATGACGTGGATCGACGAATTCCGGAACGGCTGGCGAGGTCTCGCGGAACCGTCGAAGACCCTGGCCATCGGTTTCGCCGTCGCCTGTCTCGCCGTCTGCACCGCGCTGCGGCTCGGCCTGTCGCTGCTGCGTCCTGACCTGCCGTTCACGCCTTATGTTCCCGCCGTGGTGTTCGCGACCGTGCTCGGCGGCGCCTGGATCGGTGCGGCTGCCGCGCTCGCCGGCGCCCTGCTCGGCTATCTCCTGCATTTCGGCCCCGGCCCGGCCGGCGGCGCCAAATTCGCGCTCGCGGCGGTCTATCTTGCGACCTGCGGCATATTCGTGTGGGGCGTCGCGCACTATCGCCGCATCCTCGCCCGCCATCGCGCCGTCACCGATCGCCTGATGGCGGAGGAAAGCTACCGCAAACTGGTCGTCGAGGAACTGCAACACCGGTTGCGCAACAAGGCCTCCACCATTCATGCCGTGGCGCGCCAGGTGCTGCGCGACCATCCCGAGGCGTGGGCTCGCCTCGATGGCCGCATTCGCGCGCTGTCGGCGGCCGACAGCCTGATCGTCCGCGCCGACACCGGCGGCTGTGCGCTGCGCGACCTGCTGGTCTCGGAGCTCGAGCCCTACGGCCATGTCCGCTACACCCTGACGGGCGACGCCATTGCGCTGCCGGCGAAACTCGCCGTCAGCCTCGCCCTGATCTTCCATGAGCTCGCGACCAACGCCGCCAAGTACGGCTCGTTCGCATCGACCAGCGGCCTGCTCAACGTGTCGTGGCGCCAGGACGCCGATCGTCTCCACATCACATGGGACGAGACCGAAGGCCCGGAGGTGCACCCGCCGGAGTCCACCGGTTTCGGCACCCAGTTGCTGACATCGGCGCTGCGCGCGTTCGACGGCAGCGCCGAGCTGCAATTCCTGCCCACCGGCCTGCGCTGCACCATCACCTGCCGCGTGCCGTCCGATCCCGCCTGACCGGCCTGATGCACGGCCGCTGTGTCCCCCACGACATTGGCAATCCCGCCAGACTCGTCCAAGATCGTGTTTGGGAGGCTGTCCATGGCAAATTACCTGGTGCACGTTCCGGTCTCACGCATCGTCGATGTGTTCAATGCGCTGAAGCTGCTCGGCACGGCCGAGCTCTACGACTACAAGCTGGTCACCGTGCGCTGCGACATGGACATCGAGGTGCTGCAGAAGGTGGTCGACGCGGTGAAACCGGACCAGCCCGCGATCATCGTCAAGGTCGACGACTTCGTATTCCAGGGCGACCCGAGGGTCGAGAAAGCTGTCGGCGTCTGGCGCCGCGCCATGCCGGCGAACGGAGCGCCCGGCTTCTGACACGACACTCGACGCCGCCGACACCTGATCATCTCATCCCACCACCGCCCGCTCGCAGCCCTCTGCTTCAACCGCCCATGATGCGCTTCGCCTTGGCCGGGTTCTTGGCGCACCACGCCTCGAACTGGTCCATCGGCATCCGCAGCAGCGCCTCCGCGCTCATCTCGCTGTCGGAGGCACCGCCGCCGGCGCTGGTAAGGCTCTTGCCCGCCGCCTGGCCGCGGGCGATGGTGTCGAGCCGATCCTGCCCCGAGCCGCCACCCCTGACATAGCCGCGCTGCCTTGCGAGGTTGTAGATCACCTCGGCCGGGCTGCGCCGGCTCTGCAGCGCCATCTGCGCCACCGCGAACTCGTCTGCCAGCAGCGCCTGGTGCACCGCCTGCGGATCGTCATAGCCGAGCGCGACCAGCTCCTGCGCCCGGCTCTGCAGCAGATGGTTGTACGCCGCCTTGAAGTCGGGCGTGCGGCTTTCGAACTGCGCGGCGTCGACCTGATAGGCCCGCACCAGGTCGTCGCGCCAGGCGACCTCGCGCTTCTCCTGGTCGGCGGCGTCGAGCCGGCGGCGGATATCGCTCACCGCCGAGCTGGTGTTGCGCACCACGCCGAAAATATCATCCTCGACCGTCGGCTCGCGCTGCTGCGGCGGCGCCGTGAGGCGATCGATGACCGAGAACTTGCCCTTCAGCTCGGCGACCTCTCGCTGCAGATCGCGGTTCTGGCGGTCGAGATCGCGGCGACGGCCACGCTCTTCGTGCAGCGCCGCGAGCGGCACCACGCGCTCCTGCTGCGGCACGTCCTGCGCGTCGTGCAGCTGGCTGCCCTCGTCCGCCGCGGATGGCGCGGCGCCGGCATCGGCGGGAATTTCGGTCTGGCCGCCGGTGTCGAAATAGCTCTGTTCGTCCGGGGAGAGCGTCGCCCCGAGGTCGGTATCGGTCATGGCATGATGTCCTGGCGGTGCTGCCGCCTCAGATGCGCAGGTTCGCCTGCGCGCGATGGCCGGGAGAGCCCCGGCAATTACGATGCCAGCAACAGGATCTCGAGATCGCGGCGGCGGCGCGCGGCTGCCGCCTGCTGCGCTTGTTCTGCCTGCTGCGCCTGCGCCGCCTGCCGCTGCGCGGCCATGGCCTGCAGGTCGATCGCTGGCGCCTGCGGCTGGAGCGGCGCCGGCTGCGGCGTCATCACCGGCCGGAACGCCGGCTGCATCGGCCGCACGACCGGCGCCGGTGTCTTGCGCGTGATCTCAGCGAGCCGGCGCTGTTCCTCCAGCTCCTCGAGGTAGTGCCCGACGCCGCCATAAACGAGGTCAAAATCGGCGCCGGTGCGCACCAGCACGTTGTTGCCGAACGCCAGGGCATAGGACGCGCCGGCTGCCGGCATGGTGATGGCGACGGTGAAGCCATAGCCGGTCAGCGTGAACGCGCCCGGCCCCGCGGCGTGGCTGACGCCCTCGGCCACGGCCCTGCCCGCCACGCCATAGGTGCCGCCGGCCGCCTGCCACTTCGCCGCGAAGGTCGCGTTGACACCGCCGACAATATAGACGCCCGTCACCGCCGCGCCGGCCGTCCCGAATCCGGCAGCGACGCCGGACGACACATAGGCGCCGCCAGCGGCGATCATCCTGCCGCCGAACACGATTGCCATGCCGGTCGACGCGTAGGCGCCGGGCGCGCCCGCGAAGGCCAGCGCCATGCCCTCGGCATTGCCGGTGAGGCTGTAGGCGCCGGCCGTCGGTGCCAGCGTATCCGCAAAGCCGGTCGCGACGCCCGTCAGCACATAGCCGCCGGCCGCCGCCGTCAACGCCTCGTTGAACCGCGCCGCGACACCCGTCAGCGCATAGGCGCCGCTCGCAGCCGCCAGCAGGTAATTCGCCGTCGCCCTGCGCGGTCCGGCGCCGAGCGCCACAACGCCGATGGCATCAAATCCGAGCATCGGTCAAAGCTCCGCCGACACCGCATAGTCCATGGACAGGTTGGTCATGCCGGACTGCGGCCCGTAGTAGAACGCAAAACCGCTGTCCGACCATGCCGAGATCGTCGGCGTGCCGCCATTGGTCCAGGCGCTGACGAGATAGCTCACCTTGCCCGACGCGCCGGCATTGTCGTAGGTCACCGGCTGGATCGACGCCCGCATGACGACCGGATAGCGCACGAACGTGCCCCAGTAACCGCTGGCCGGCCCGACCATCAGGATGGCGCCACCGCCGCCGCCGACATTGCTGCCGGGCGGCACGCCCTGCCCGTAGCTCTTCTGAAAATAGCGCTGGCAGAATGTCATTTCGGTGCCGACGGCGCGCAGCTCCGGCGGCGGCGGCGCGGCGTTGAGGCCGACGGGAGCGAACGGCGTCACGCGGATATCCAGCTCGGTGACCTGCACGCTCTTGCCGCCCGATGACAGATTGTTGCCGAAGTCCAACAGGACCTGCAGACCGTAGCCGCTGGCCGCGGCGGCGCTGAACGTATAGGCCACGCGCGTCCATGCGCCATTCGGACAGGGCTGCAGGCTGGCGGCATTGAGATCGGTCGTCTGCGCACTGCTCCAGTTGTCGATGGCGCTGGGATGCGTGACGGTGAGGGTCGGCGTGATGCTCGCGCCCGTGTTGTTGTAGATCTGCGCCTGGACGGTGACGCTCTGCGATGCCAGCGGCGCCGCGACCAGGCTTTCGATGCGCTGATACACCAGCACATCCGTCACGCTCGCCGCGCCGGTCACCTTCAGGCTGTTGGTGCCGAGCAGCCGCCCGGCCGCCTGGGTCACCGTCACCGCCGCACCGCTCGGCGTCACCATCCAGCCATCAGCCGTATACGTGCCGCCGCCGGACGCAGCTGAGATCGACGTCCCCCGCTGCCAGATATCCATGCCGGCGTTGCGGAACTTGTTGACATAGCCGCTGCCGGTCGACGCCAGGTTGATCAGGTCGGCCGACAGCGCCGTGCAATAGACGTTCGGCGCCGTGCTGAAGTTGATGGCTGCCGTGGTGCCGGCCGAGTTGGCGGTGATGGTGGTGCGCGCCAGCGTGGTGGTGCCGCTGGCGTAGGTGCCGAAGCCGATTTCCCACTGGGTCAGGTCGAGGCTCTGCGCCCGATAGGCATAGACGGCGCCGTTCACCGCGCCGCCGGCCGCCGGCGTCTGGTAGCCGGTCAGCGCCGCGGAGACGACAAAGCTGCCCGTGCCGCCGGCCGTCGGGTTGAAGCCGACCGCGTCGATGAAGCCGGTTGCCGGCATCAGGCCGTCTGCCCGTTCAGCGCGTTGGCGATCTGCGCGATCTGCTGCAGGATGCCGACCAGTGGCGCCTCGATCGCAGCAATCTGCGCATCGAGCGGCTGAAGCGTGGTGGCAAGGCTCGCCGCCGCCTGGGCCACCGCCGCGTCACGCTGCGCGCGGATCGGCGCCGACTGCGCCAGCGCCGTATCGCGCTGCTGGCAGAGGGTGGTGAACTGCTGCTTGAGCAGGGTCAGGGTGTCGGGAGTGGTGGCCATGGGGGCTCCTTACGCCAGCGTGAACACGCCGTTGGTCTGGTCGAGCGACACGGTGAAGCTGTTGCCGCTGGTCAGCGTGATCGCGGTGCCGTAGTCCCACCAGGCGATCAGGTTGCCGCTTGCTGCGGTCGCATTGTAGAGCACGGCATACTCAAACGGCGCGAAGCTGCCGCCCACGGCCGTGAACACCACCGGCGACAGGATCAGCTTGTAGCTGCCGGAGGTGTTGTTGCCGGAGACGAACACCGCCTGATTGCCGCCGGCCACATAGCCGTTGCCGGCCGCGATCTCGGTCAGATTGGCCTTGATCGTGTTGGTCGCAGCCGGCGCATTGAGCGTCAGCATGATCTTCAGCGTATCGCTGTTGAGGTTGTGCACCTTGGTGGCCATGTCGGACACGAAGGAATTGAACTTGTTGTAGGCCGCCACGGGTCAGCTCCTATTGCATGGGTTGGCCGGCGGGACCGGCGGGCATCGGCGGTTGAGGCTGTGCCGGCCCCGCCGGCATCGGTCCCACGCCGATCGGATCGCCGTTCTGGTCGCGGATGATCTGCTTGGGCGCGGTCATCGCCTGCGCGATGGCCTGCATGCCCTGCTGAAACTGCTGCATCAGCGCCATCACCAGCACGCCGGGATCGTGCTGCGGCGGCATCGGCATGCCGTCCGGGCCCATCACGGGCGCGCCCATGGTACGCAGGCCCTCCGCTGCCGCCTTCTGCAGCTCAAGCTGCTGCTTGGCCGCCGCCTCGCGCTGCATGCCCTCGATCTTGGCGTCGGTCAGCGCCTTGTGGTTGGCCGCCTCCGCTTGGCCCTTCTGCTGCATCAGCTGCAATTCGGCCTGCGCCTTCATCATCTCCGGACTGGGCTGCTGCTGCTGTTGCTGCTGCTGTTGCTGCTGCTGGATGCTGTCGGAAATATCCTTCTGCGCCGAGGTCGGCAGCGGCGAGTATTTCAGCAGCGCCAGCCACGTGGCCGGCGGCAGCATCTTGCCGATCACCGGCAGGATCTGCTGCAGCATCGACCAGGTCGCCTCCTTCTGGTTCGGCGACGTCGGCGCCTCGTCCACGATCACGTCATAGGTCGCATTGCCCGGCTGGCGCACCAGCGGCACATATTGCTGCTCATCCGGCCCGACGATCCGGATCAGGCGGCCGTCGGACAGGTAGTTCTCGATCAGGTACAGCAGCAGCCGCCCCTGCTCTTTCCGATAGCGCCGCAGGCTGTCGAACAGCGGCTGCAGGATGGTCATCGACGACTGCTTGCGCTGCATGTCGAGGCTCGCGGCCTGGCTCGCGCTGTTCTGCATGCCCAGAAGCTCGACATTCACCCCGGAGGTGTCGCGAATTGACGAAATCGCGAACTCCATGAGTTGGAACGTGCTCGACGGAAACTGCGATTGCGGCTTCGGGGCGTATTTGCCATTGCCGCCGGACAGCGCGCCCTGCTTGGTCCAGGTGATGGCATCCTGCCGCGCCCAGGTTGCTTCCGCGTCCGCGTCGTTCTCGAAAAAGCCACGCTCGGCCAGGATGCCGCCCTTGGCCGAGGTGTTGAGGATGTGCATGGTCTGCGACATCCACTTGTTGGCCCAGCGCTGCGGGTCTTTCATGGCCCGGACGAGGCCATAGAATGTGTTCTTGTTGCGGTCCCGCTTGCCGGTGATCGCCTTGAACGAAAAATGGTCCTTGCAGGGCGCAGGGCCGATCTCCAGCAGCACGCGGCCGAGGAACGCCTGCTTGTAGACCTTGCGGGTGGACTGCGTCGACGTGATCTTGCCGCCGGCAATCTCGATGCGCCGGTTCAGCTCGTCGAACTGCTCTTTTTCCAGCGTGATGACTTTGTCGGGATTGGTCGGATCGACCACCAGCCACACCGGCACCCGCTCCCACCACTGCGCCCGCACCATGGTGACGGTCTTGTCCGACGGTACGCCGTCGCCAATGTCGTCCTTGTCATAGAAGCGGTTGTTGACCTCGTGCGGCTCTTTCTCGTCAGCGCGGTCGACCCACGACGCATTGTAATCGGCATCCTCGAAGTGATCGCCCGGGCACAGCGCCCGCGCGTCCTCGATCGGAATGTCGCGGCGGATATGAAACACGCGCCGCATGTCCACGAGGTTGCGTTTGCGGGCGCTCGAATCCCACACCACCTCCAGCGGATCGAGCCGCTCGATCACCGGCTGGCCCTCCGGTTCCTCCTCATAGTCGAGGCGCGTCTCGGTCCAGCCCATGCCGCAGATCACGGTGTCGCGGAAGGCGTCGGATTCCTCGTCCTCGGCGTCGCACTGGTCGCGAAACCATTTCGCCGCCGCGGTCAGCACCTCGTTGACCTGCACGTCGCCCTGGGTGCGCGGGATGAACTGCACCTCCTGCCGGTTCGCGACCTCCGAGCCGGCGACACTGTCGATCACCGGCTCGATGCGGTTCATGATGATGATCGGCCGGTTCATCTCCCGCAGGCGCGCCTTGTCCTCCTCCGACAGTTGCTCACCCGAGGTGAAGGCAAAGTCCTCCCGCGCCGCCTTGCGCCAGTCGGACTGCTGCTCGAAGTCCTCGAGAAACCAGCTGCGCAGCCGGCGGAACAGCGCTTCGCCGTCCACCGCGGGATCGTCGTGCTCGTCAGTCATGCGGCCTCGTGGCGTGCGTCGGCGGCCCCGCGCGCAAAGCGCGCGCGCAGCTCAGTCAAGACATCAATGATGAGAGAAATTTTGCTCCGCACACGGCTGCAAAGACAATATCTCGCTGCAGTCATCCGAGCGGCCAAGATATCTCAGGAATTTTCCAAGGTCCCCATCCGAAAGTGACTCCGCCACCTAGGCCGCCCTTACCAGCCGAGAAAGTACCTGACAAACCCGTCAGTTGCCCCTCGAGATCGCCCGAACTGGCGGCTGAGGCCGCGACACCTGGGGTACCGATGTAGACTTGCGGGTAATAATATCCATCACTGTCAAAGTAAGCCCCCCCTCCCACGCCGACCCCAAAGATGGGCACACCGCCAACGGCGCCGGCAAAGTTGCCTTCACGCTTAGGCCTTGGTGCTTGCGGCAAATTCTCTAGTGGGCGGCGGAAGGGTGCCAGCGTTCTCGTGCTGCTCTCGAGCGATGGATCGAAGTTCAACGAGCCCGGCCCCGCAAATCCGAACGGAGCCGCACCGGCGTAGAATTTTCCGCCCCGAACGATTTTTTCACGTTCCGACGGAATATGAGGCTCAGTATTCAATGCTGTCCGTACTTGCGCCATGTAGTCCGGATCAAGCCGATAGCCGCGATCGGCATCACCTGCCAACGGAACACCCGCAAACTGTTCACTGCTCTCTGGCGACAAGCCAAGGCTCTCGCGCGTCGTTGGACGCACCCAATCACCCCAGCCGGATGCATGTCGCCTCTCCGGTTCCGGATAAAGATAGTAGCTTTCACCCGGGGGCGGCCTGATTCCAGCTTGGCCAGGATCAATCCCAGGCACACGCCTCTCCTCCAGCCTTGGATTGAGATAAGACGGATCAAGGTCGTAACCGCCCTCTGGACGCCGCCTGATGCCGGCCGAGCCAGGATCGGTCGCCGCGCTACCTTGTAGGGCCGGGGGATCAGAAAATGCAGACGCTCCCCGAGGAGCGACTGAACTTGCGGAAGCACCGTCGTAACCGTCGCGAGAACCACCAGCGAAGGCAACCGCCATCGCCTGCTCGCGCGGGACGCCGTTGGCCATCAGGATGTCGAACATCGCCCCCGGCGTCACTGCGTTCTGTCGATCAGGCATAGATGGTCTCCCTGGCATGCGCCGACCGCCCGGCGCGTACACAACGCGTCAGGGGCGGTCGGCCTCGTCAATGATGGAAAAGGAAATTCGCGCCGTCATCACAATGGCGAGCGCTTCAGCAAACCATGGCCACCCGAACGCGGCGGGTGGTATCTCAGAGCACGCTACGGATCGGATATGCCTCGGATCGTCTTGTCATCGAGGACAACTAGAGTTCTTGGCGATGGTCCAGCCAGATCCGGACGGCCCGGTAGGTCAGGACACAGACCAACGCGACACTCATCGGGGTACCGATGTAGTCGCCCCGCTCCACAGCGATGCCGATCATCGGAAAAGACCCGATCGCAAAAAGACACTGGGACAAAAAGTACAGTCGGCGCGTCGTAGCGGAAATCCCATATCCCCAGAGATTGGCGTCCAGTGTCCTTCTGTCCGTCCACTTCCAGTCAATCGGCAGGAGATTGCGGATGCTCTTCGCGGCAGCGATGTAGCAGCCAATCGCACCCGAAAAAAAGACCAGAGATATCGCTACGAACATATTTTTCAAGCTACACCCCACCAGCCGTGCGAACGATGGGATCGCACCAACATCGCGCCGCGAACATTTCATGTTCGAGCCCGAAATGTCCAGCAAACTTTCCCGCCCCTTACGCCGACTCCCACGACCCGCTGCCGCCCTTGCGGCTCTGATACCGTCCGCGCGGCGCAACCGTGGAGGCTTCGACGAAGCCCTGCGCGAAGGTGCGGAAGGCGTCGGCGCCGTGGGAGGCCCAGTTGTGCAGGGGCTTGTCGCGGAACACCGCGCGCTCCTCGTCCCATTCCTTGCGATAGTTCCGCAGGGCTTTCAGGCCGCGGTCGCAGCGCACGGGGTCGATGACTGATTTCGCCAGCAGGCGGCGCACGGCGTTGATGCCGTCGTTGATGTTGTGCACCCGCGGCACCGCAATGGGCGTAACGCCAAGGCCGACCAGCGTATCAAACCGGCTGCGGCCATTGGAGAGCTCGTTGTTGGTGACGTCGTGCGGGAAGTAATGGTCGCCGAAGGTAATGCCGTGCTGCTCGCGCCACTTGTGCAACTCGCCGACATAGTGATCGAGACCATAGCCGCTCGCCTCATAGTAGCCGACCCAGCGCACCTCCAGCCCCACCACCTGGTTGAACCAGATGGTGTTGGCGTCGTTGAAGCCGAGGTCCCAGGCGGTGTTGACGGGATAGGCCGGGTCGATCGGCACGCGCGTCAGCCGGCCGTCGAGCTCGAGCCGCGAGAGCTGCTCGGAATAATAGGCGCCTTCGATCGCGGCCTCGAACGCTTCATCCGGCGTCGAGGGAAACTCGCGCTTCATGTCGCCCTGCTGCTGCTCGGCCTTCTTGACGTACCAGGCCTTCTGGTCCGGCGTCAGCGTGACGCCTGCCGCCTGCAGGCCCTCGAAATAGTTGGCATAGGCCGGGGTGATCTCGACACTCGCCGCCGGCAGTGTGTAGGCGGCGTCCTCCCACCACGGCGAGAAGTGAAACCTGAAGTCCATGGCGGTCAGCGGGGCGCCGATGTTCTTGCGCGTCCGTGCCGCCTGGCAGAGCTCGAAGAAATGGCCGTCCTGCCCCTCCGCCGTGCTCTCGATGAACACCAGCTGGTTCTTGTCCACGGTGTTGAGCGCGCCGGAGCGCACCTCGCGCGCCTTGTCCGGATATTTGGCGCAGATCTTGCCGTATTCGGAGACGTGCAGGTACTGCAGCGTGCCGGAGCGCAGCGAGGTCGAGACGCGGATGCCGGAGTTGTTGCCGAGCAGCAACTCACTGGCGTTGTCGTTCACGATGGGGACCACCGTCTTGATGCCGTCGGGCAGGTTGTCATAGGGAAAACGCACCTTGTCGCGGAAGATCACCTGCGCGTCCGACAGCGTGTGGGCGATGGTGCCGGCGCGGACATCGGAGTTGAAGACGCAGGCGTCGAGCATGAACAGCTGGATGAAGGTGGTGAAGCCGCGCTGGCGCGCTTTGAGGATCACATTCTGGTTGTGCATACCGTCGAACAGCGCTTCCTGCGCCGCGTTCATCCGGAAGTTGATCCGCCGCCCTTCCTTGTCGGTGATGACGTAGAGGTTGTTGAGACGCCAGCGCCGGTCGGAGAACTGGTCGAGTGCCCTAAGGAAGACCGCGCGTTCGGCCATCGATCGTCTTCATCAGCGCCGCGAGGTCGTCTCCGGCCTCGTGGGTCGCCTTGAGGTCGAGGCGGTCGCCATAGACCTTGGGCAGCGCCTTCGACAGCAGCCAGCGCCGCGTCTCGACGCGCAGCCGCGCGCGCGACACGTGCTCATGGTCGACCATCGGCTCGCCCTCACCATTGGCGCGGCGGCGCGCGATCCAGTCGTTGCGGCTGTCGTCGGCGATCTCCAGGATCTCGTCGGCCATGGCGTGGTAGCCGATCTCGCGCGCGCTGCGATAGCGCGCCGCAAAGCCGCTGCGGTCGTTCTGCACCCAGCCCCGCACCGTGCTCTCGTCCGGCATGCCGGCATCGCGGCAGACGTCGCGCAGCGTGCGGCCGGAGCAGAGCTCGGCGCAGATGCGTCTGGCGATGTCGGCGGTATAGAGCGTGGGGCGGCCAGTCATGTCCTGCATCAAGCGAATGTCGGAAATGGCAAGGGCGAATGGCGCGGTGATCGTTCGGCGAGCACCGGTCGCCTCCGCACGTCGCCGGCAAGCGGCAACAAAAAAACCGCTGCGGTCATCCGGAGCGGTTTGCAGAGCATCAGGGAATGTTGTGATCGGCGCGGCGTCGCGGTGCCAAACTTCTTGCGACGATGCCAACCATCAGCGATTTGCCGTTACGGGTCAAGTTGCGCATCCCGCGCTGTGGCTAACCACGGACCGGCGCTGAGAAGGCCGCCTCTGTCGCGCCGTCGGCCACGGAAGATGCGAGTTCAGCTACCACCGAGGTTCGACTTGATCGATGTGAACTTGCCGCTGATGTTCGTGCCGAGCGTGGTGATGGCGACGATGATGGCGAGCGAAATGCCCGCGGCGATCAGGCCATACTCGACCGCCGTCGCGCCGCGCTCGTCCGCCACAAACCGGGTGACAATCTGCTTCATGGGTGGAGTCCGTACACCGCAGGTGTGAAGATGGTGTAAAGCGCCGGCGTTCAATCCTGTGTGACGGGAACCGGCAAAAAATGCCGGGCGGAAACACCTTGGAGTCTGACTGAACACCTTGGAGTCTGACTGAAAAAGCCTCTGACCCTGGTGTTTGTCGTCGCCGGGCAGCGCGATCCGGATTCAACGGATCGCTCGGACCAAGGTCTCCTGGCGCCCCCGATAAGGAAGGCACTGCGCTCCTAAGCGAGGTGGCCGGGACAAGTCCGGCCACGACAGAGAACGACGGAAACGCTTTGATTGCTCAGCAGCCTGACATTTTCGGGCAGACACTTAGGCAAGCGTGAGCAGCTGCCGGCCGGGCCGCGATCCCGCCGCGCCGCTCGGACGGAAACCGAGCTTCTCCAGCAGGCGCCAGGACGCGATGTTCTCGCGCCGGCACTCCGCGACGATGCGGCGCTCAGGCCAGTGCGCCGTCAGCCAGTCGAGCACGGCGCACACAGCTTCGGCGGCGATGCCGCGGCCATGCATCGTGCGCGCGATCCAATAGCCGATCTCGATGTCGGTGGCCTCGCGCAGATGCACGCCGACAATGCCGACAAGGCCGTCGGCGACGTCCGGCGCGCGGCCGAAGATGCCCATGAAGCGGTCACGGCCACTGCTGTTGGCCGCGATCAGCGCCTCAGCGTCGGCGAGCGTGAACGGGCTCGCGAGGAAATGAATCATCGCCGTGATCGCGGGATCGTCAGTCACCCGCTGCAATGCCGGCGCATCGTCCGCCGACAGCGCCGCGAGCCGCAGGCGGCGGGTCTCGATCACCGCGGGGACCGACAGGTCTTTGGAGGAAGCATGAGACATGCCCGTTTCTAGCGCAGGCCGACGGCGCGATCCATGCGTCAGCGCGCCGCCGCCGGCTCGACGTTTCCCCATGCCAGGACGTCGCCATAGCCCATCACCACGAACGTCGCCCAGAACCGCGGATGCTGGTGGGCGCGATCGGACGTGATCGCAGAGCTTGTCGCAGCGACGCAACCAGGCTGGCCGCGTCGATGAAGCGAGCACTATAGTCCCGGTGACCTCGCCGCCCAGGCCTTGGTGCCCTGGCAGCGTTCCATCGCGCGGGCGTAGGCGGGGCGAGCCGTCGTACGGGCGAGATAGTCCCGCTCGACAGGCCCGGGGACGTAGTTGCCGGTTCGCAGGCCGAGCAGGAGGGCGTAGCTCACCGAGATATCGGCCGCCGTGAACCGGTCGCCGGCGAGATAGGGGCTCTCCGCGAGGCGGCGGATCACCACCCCCAGCCGGCTCTCGAAGGTCTCGCGTGCCCAGAAGGTCACCCGGGCGTCCCGCTCGGCTTCGGGCGCCAGTTCGCGACCGACAAAGACGGCGTTCATCGGCCCGGCGAGCCCGGCCTCGCCGAGGTGAAGAAATTGCAGATAGGCGGCGAAGGCGGGATCATGCGGAGCGACGGCCAGCGAACCCGAGCCGTGGCGGGCGAGCAGGTATTCAAGAATCGCGATCGACTCGACCATGATCGTCTCGCCGTCCTGCAGCACGGGAATGAAGCCGGCGGGGTTGATCGCGAGGAAATCGCGATCATTCTCGACTGCGAGCAGATCGACCGGGCGCAGCCGATAAGCCAATCCCAGCTCCTCGAGCAGCCAGACAACACGGAAACCACGACCTTCGCCATAGACGGTGAGCATCGTTGTGCATTCCTGGATTGGACGAGATGGCCAGCCTCGCAGAGGTCAGCCCGTCGCGCAACGCACGATCGCCGGCGCATCATGCGCTCACGGCTTGACGCATATTCGTCATCCTGCGGTGCGGGCGCTTTCCAGGTCATGGGTTCACGCCCCAGCGAAGCGCACGGCGTGCGGCAGGCCCGGCCTGTCCTTGACAACTGACCGACGGTCAGTCATACGCAGGCGGCGTCGCCGGTCGTGCATGAGCACGGGGCATGCGCCGCACTGCCGCGAACCGGAGCCTTCTCGCCGTCATGCCGTCCGAGCCGCCGCCAGCGCCGTCCGAAGCCAGCGCCGTCCATTCCGGACCGCTGCTGCGCCACCCGCCCTTTCTCGCCTTCTTCGCCACCCGCACGTTGTCGCGCTTCGCCGGACAGATCGCCTCGGTTGCCGTCGGCTGGCAGCTCTACGAGATCACCGGCAGCGCGTTTGTTCTCGGCATCGCCGGGCTGATCCAGTTCCTGCCGACGGCGCTGCTGGTGTTCGTCGCCGGCGGCGCCGCGGATCGTTACGAGCGCCGCCGTGTCATGCAGCTCTGCCAGGCGGCCGACGGCGTGACGGCAGCAGTGCTGGCGGCGGCGAGCCTCGGCGGCTTCCTCTCGGCGCCGACGATCTTCGCCGCGCTCGCGGTGTTCGGCACCGCCGGCGCGTTCGAGAGCCCGGCGGCCGCGGCGCTGCTGCCCGCCACCGCGCCGCAAGGCCAGCTGCAGCAGGCGACCGCGGTGTGGACTGCGGGCGGCCAGGTCGCCACCATCACCGGTCCCGCGCTCGGCGGCCTCGCCTACGCGCTGTCGCCCGCCGTGCCTTATGTCATGATGACGGCGTTCTGGCTCGCGGCGGCGGCGCTGACCGGCCTGCTGCGGGTGGCGCCGGTGGCGCGTCCCGACCTCGCGGAACAGCCCACCCCCGGCGCGCTGTTCGAGGGCGTGCGCTTCGTCCGCAGCAACCCGACCATTCTCGGCACCATCTCGCTCGACCTGTTCGCCGTGCTGCTCGGCGGCGCCGCCGCGCTGCTGCCGATCTATGCCCGCGACATCCTGCATACCGGGCCGTGGGGCCTTGGCGTGCTGCGCGCGGCGCCCGCGGTCGGCGCGCTGGCGATGACGCTGGTGCTCGCCCGCGTGCCGCTCAGGCGCCGTGTCGGCATGCGCATGTTCCAGGCGGTGATCGCGTTCGGCGCGGCAACGGTGGTGTTCGCGCTGTCGCAGTGGCTGTGGCTGTCGCTCGCCGCCCTCGCCGCCATGGGCGCCGCCGACACGGTCAGCGTGGTGATCCGCTTCTCGCTGGTGCAGCTCGCCACCCCCGACGCCATGCGCGGCCGCGTCGGCGCGGTCAACTTCCTGTTCATCAACGCCTCGAACCAGCTCGGCGACTTCGAGAGCGGCATGGTCGCGGCGCTTGTTGGCGCCGTGCCCGCCGCGGTGATCGGCGGCCTCGGCACTATCGCGGTGGCGCTGCTCTGGATGAAGCTGTTTCCCTCGCTGCGCCATGTGGAGAAGCTGCAATGACGGCGCAGGACAGGCCCCGCCGCACGCCGGTGCGCAAACCCGTCGTCAAATCCGCGGGCAAGCCGGCCGCACCGCGCACCCGCCCGGCGGAAGAGCGCCTCGACCAGTTGATGACGGCGGCACAGGAGCTGTTTCTCGCCCACGGCGTCGCCGCGACCAGTGTCGAGCACATCACCGCGCGCGCCGGCGTCGCCAAGGGCACGTTCTATCTCTACTTCGCGTCCAAGGACGAGATGCTGCATGCGCTCGGTGAGCGCTTCGCCCACGACCATCTCGCGGCCATCAGCCGCGTGCTCGGCAAGCTGCGCCCGGATGACTGGGAAGGGCGCCTCGCCGCCTGGGCGAAGAGCAGCGTCGCGAGCTATCTCGACACGGTGCGCTTGCACGACATGCTGTTCCACGAGGCGCGCACGCCGATACGCCGCGGCCTCGTCGACAACATCGTCATCGATCATCTCGGCGGCCTGCTCGCGGCCGGCGCCGCGGCGAAAGCCTGGAAGGTCGAGGATCCGCGGCTGACCGCGGTGTTCCTGTTCAGCGGCGTCCACGCCATGGTCGACGACGCCCTGCTCGCCGCCGACCGCAAGGCGGTGCCGCGGCAGGCGCTGCTGGCGAAGGCGGTCGACGCCTGCTTCCGCGTCGTGGGGCTCGGCGCGACCTAGGCGCCCGGCGCTCAGTTCGCCGCGCGGCGATAGAGCGCGAGGGTGCCGGCAAGCATCAGCAGCGCGCCGCCGCAGATGCGATCGAGCCACAGCGCGCCTGCACGCTTGAGCACCTGCACGGCTTTCGCGCCGAGCAGTGCGTAGCCTGCCATCACCACACAATCGATGGTCGTGAACACCGCGGCCAGCACGGCGTATTGCGGCGCCTGCGGCAGGTCCGGCGCGATAAACTGCGGCAGGAACGCGGTGAAGAACAGGTAGCCCTTCGGGTTGGTGACCGCGACGAGGAAACTCTTGAGAAAGATCGCGCGCGACGTGCCGGTGTCGCCGGCGCCCACTGCCGCAGCAGCGTCGAACGCGCCCTTCGAGCGCAGCAGCCCGACGCCGAGGAAGGCGAGATAGGCGACGCCGATCCATTTCACGGCCGTGAACAGCGTCTCGGAGGCCGCGAGCAGCGCGCCGAGCCCGAGCGCTACGGCCCCCGTCAGCACGACGTCCGACAGCATCGCGCCGGCCATGCCGAACGCGGCGCGGCGCACGCCGAACCGCGAGCCGTTGCTGAGCGCGAGCAGCACGGTCGGCCCCGGCGTGACGATGCCGATGAAGGCGACGAGCGCGAAGGCGAGCAGGGTCATGACGGTCACGGCAGGGCTCCAGCGAATGCCGGCGCATTGTCGCCATCGCCACGGCGTTTGCACGCGCTATTTTCGGGGGATGGCATGCCGCGCGCGCGGCCGGCCACGTGCTTGACCGCATCGCACGCCCTCCCTACCCTTCACGGCGAAGGCCGGCGTGGCGACAGCCGCCGCAACACGGCCGCCGGGAGAGCGCGCGATGCCGCAACAGACTTTCGATTACCCCGCGATGATCGCGGAGCTCAACGCGCTGTTGCGGCTCAAGACCACCGTGATCGGCATGAAGCTGTTCGCCAGCGCCGACGCCATGGCCGCGATCCCCAAGCTGCGCCGTCCCAATGCCGTGCACACCACCGACCAGATCGTCAGCATGGCCGCGCGGCTCGGCTGGACGGTCGGCATCACCGCTGATGATCTCGTCGGCGCGCAGTGCCGCGCGGTGATCGGCCTTGCGCCGCAGGACGAGACCTGGCTGTCGGGGACGCCCTATGTCGGTGTCTGGCACGCAACCGCGGAGGACGCCCGCGCGCGCCAGGAGGCGCTGTGCGTGGTGCCGCACGGCCGCTATGAAGCGCTCGTCGTCAGCCCGCTCGCCAGCGGCCGGCTCGATCCGCCGGACATCTGCCTTGTCTACGCGACGCCCGGGCAGATGATCATCCTGATCAACGGCCTGCAGTACAGCGGCTACAAGAAGTTCGAATGGGGCGTCGTCGGCGAGACCGCGTGTGCCGATTCATGGGGCCGCGCGCTCGCCACCGGCGAGCCCAGCCTGTCGCTGCCGTGCTATGCCGAGCGGCGCTATGGCGGCGTGCCGGATGAGGAGATGCTGATGGCGCTGTCGCCGGCGCATCTGCGCAAGGCGATCGCCGGCATGACCGCGCTCGCTGGCAACGGCCTGCGCTATCCGATCGCGCCCTATGGCATCCAGAGCGATGTGCGTGCCGGCATGGGCGTCTCCTACAAGAAGCCATGAAAAAAACGGATTCGCTCGAATCCGGATTCGTCCGATTGCAGGCCGCGCGACATGTTCCCGTCGCCGATCTCACCGGCGAGCAGGAACCTTCGCTTGGCTCGCGCGTTGATAGAGACGCAATCGGAGGACTATCTGGAATGGATCATGTTGTCGAAACCGCCGTCGCGCGCATCGTCGATACCTATGGCATGCTCTACAGCGCCGCCGAGGCCGAGCGGCGCCGCGACGAGGTGACAAAGTACGTCGACAGGCTGTTCTGGAGCGGCCAGGACGACGGCAACCGTCTCGTTGTCGAAGGCCTTGCCTATCTTCGCCAACGCTACCACTGACAGCGCTATCACTGACGGCGAGCGATCGGGGGGACCATACTCTCGCCGATCGCACCGCCCTCGTGCGACGGCGCATCGTCGTCGCTCTCCGCATTCGCATCCCGAAAGGCCAGCCATGCAACGCTGAGCGACCTCCTCCCTCACGGGACGAGGCCGGCCACGACAAAATTAAAGACGGATCGCGTCTTTCAGGCCGCCTTGCTGTCCGCTGTCGCCATCGCAAGCCCTTCTGCCGGCTCGGCTGTGGGATAGTGGCCGAGCGACAGGAACAGCGCCGCGGGAATGATCTGCAGAGCGGCGAGGATGACCAGCGGGATCACGACGCTGCCGCAGGCTGCGGAGACCCAGGCGAACGCCATTGGACCGGCGGTCGCCCCCAGGAAAAAGGCGAACAGGAACCAGCCGAAGATGCGCGACACCGACCGGGTGCCGAAGTAGCGGCTGGCGAGATAGGGCAGCAGGTCGGTTTCACCGCCGAGTGCAAATCCCGACATGACCGCCGCCAGCAAGATGATCGTTGGAGCCGTCTGGGTGGCGTAGATCAGCGCGCAGCACGCCGACATCACGACCGTCATGACGCCGATGAGCGGTGCATGGACGCGATCGAGCAGATGACCGAAGCCGATGCGCCCGAACAGCACCGAGATGCCGACCACGGCCTGGATCTTGGCGATCTCCGCATGGCTCATGCCGGCGGTCTTGGTCAGGATATACACGACGTTGGGCGCGATGGCATAGAACGACATGCCGATGAGGGCAAAGGCGATCGCCATCTTCCAGAAGGTCGTGGTGCCGATGATGGCGCCGACCGTCAGGCCGGGATCGCCATCATCGACAGACGCGCCGGCGTGGGCCGCCGGCGCGATGCCGTCGGGATGCAGGCCTAAGGGCGCCGGGCTGTCCTTGACCAGCCAGGCCACCAGCGGCAGGCAGACCACGAGTTCGACGGCAGCGAGCGTCAGCAGCGCTGCCGTCCAGCCGTGCTCGGCGATGATCTTCTGTCCGAAGATGGGAATGAGAAAACCGCCCACCGCCTGGGCGCTGGCAGCGAAGCCGAGCGCAAGGCCGCGCTTGCGGCTGAACCACAGCGCCAGCGCGCGGGCGTAGGACAGCACATTGGTGCCGGCGCTGACGAGGCCGATCAGCGCGAAGGCGAGATAGAACTGCATCAGCGAGCCGACCTGGCTCAGCAGCACCAGCGCCACCGCGAACATCGCGATGCTCGCCACCGCAAAGCGGCGCGAGCCGAAGCGATCGAGCGGCCAGCCGCAGATCGGATAGGTGACGGTCTGCAGCAGCAGGAAGATGGTGGCGGCCTGGGCCACCTGCGGCTGGGTCCAGCCGAAATTCTGGGCCATCGCCGCCGCCAGCAGAGGGAAGCCCGCGGCGAAGAACGGCGCCGATCCGAACGCAATGCCGACACCTGAGCCGGCCACAACTTTCCACCCCGGGAAAAATCCCTGCCCTGCCACGATACCCTATCTCCCCAATGACCGTTCTTGTGTCGGCTCCTGGCCTGTTCACGGCGCCAGGCCCCGCCTGTGCGCCGTACCGGAGCATGTCCCCATTCCATCAGCAATGATCGCCGACCCGGGACGAGCCGACGATCCTGTGGTGAAGCACGCGGCGATGGCCGTCCGATGACGACCGTGCGCGGCACGGGAGCGCATGATCGGGCGCGCCCCGGCGTTTGGCAAGCGCCAACTGCATGGCTCCCCAGCACGATCAGCTGCGGTACATCCGCTTCAGCTTGCGCTCGGCGGAGGCCATCGCGGCCTTGGTGTCCTCGGCGCCGGTGCAATAGTTGGCGAACATGTCGACCACGATGAAGTCGGCGATCGCCGCCGCCGCGCTCTCGGTCATGGTGCCGATCCCTGCCGGCGTGGAGGCCGACTGGGCGACATCGCGATAGGGCGTGGTCTTGGGATCGGCGGTCCACACCGGATTGCTGTCGTAGCCGAGCAGGAAGTGCGACAGGTAGCCCTGCGCCGCCTCGATCCAGGGATTGAACTGCGCCGGCTCCAGCAGGAAGGCGGTGAACGCCTTGCAGGCCTGCGGATACTTGCTGAAGTTGAAGACCAGGATCGGGAAGCCGAGATGCAGCTCGCGCCGCTTGCCGTCGAGCCCGACGGGCAGATGCGCATGGTTGATGTCCTGCGCCATCACCGGGTTCTCGGTCTTCGCGGTGACATAGATCGAGATGCCGTTGGTGGTGAGATAGAGCTGGCCGGCGAGGAACGCCTTGTTGTTGGAGCTGTCGTTCCACGACGACGTGCCGGGAATGAAGGTCTCGTACAGCGACTTGACATAGTCCAGCGCCTTCGCCGTCTCCGGTGAACTGACGATCACCTTGTTGGCCTTGTCGACGGTGGCGCCGCCATGGGCCCACAATGCCCAATGCAGCCAGCCATTGGCGTCGCCGGACGCATGGCCGATCGCCATGCCGGCGGGCGTGCCGTTCTTCTGCAGCGCCCTGCATAGCTCGCGGAAGCCGGCGAGATCGCCCGGGATCGCCTTGAAGCCGGCCTTCTCCACCGCACTGATGCGGTAGTTGACGAGGCCGCCGGTGGCGGCGACGGGAATGCCGATCCACTTGTTGCCCAACTTGCCGTAGGCCTCGCCCGACGGCGCCCAGCCGCCGCAGGTCTTGGCGAGATGGTCGGCGACATCGGTGAGATCGACGCATTTCTCCGGAAACAGGAACGGCAGCGAGTACAGCCCCCACACCATGTCGAGCCCCTGCCCGGTGTTGGCGGCCACCGATGCCTTGGGCTGGAGATCGTCATAGGATTCGTTGGAGACGTTGATCCTGACGCCGGTCGCCTTCTCGAAGGCGGCGACGATCTTCATGAAGGCGACATCCTCCGCCTCGACGAAGCGCTTCCAGCGCAGCATGTTGATGGTGGCGCCGGCCTCCGGCTTCCATGGCGCGCTCTGGGCGAAGGCCTTGGCGCGCCCGAGCAACTGGTCCGCGGACATCGTGGCCGCGGCGGCGAGCACGGTCGCTGCGCCAGAGAGCAAACGTCGTCGATCCCAGCCGAACCCGGTCATTGCGTCTCCTCCATGTTGGACCGGGTCGCTGCCCGGCCATTCTTGATTGCGCAGGAGGATAGACACTCGCCTGTTCGCTGTCGAACCGCGGCGCGCCGCACCCGCAGTGCTGCGCGCCTACGCCGCACACCGGGCGCTGTGCACAGCGATTTCGACACACCGCAACACGAGCCTGCCGCAGCGCAATGGAATGAAACGCAGGTAATAAAAAAGCCCGGCGTCGCCGCCGGGCTCGAAGTCGATGGAGGGATGACGATCGTCAGTAACGAGCGACGACCGGGCCGCCGAACTTGTAGCTGATCCGTCCGGTGACCGTGGAGATGGTCAGGTGGTCCTTGAACGACTCGGTGCCGAGCGTCGCCGGCGTATTGGACACCGTGAAGGTCTGCTTGCCGAAGTCCATGTAGTTGTATTCGACGCCGACGACCCAGTTGCCGGCCACGGCATATTCGAGGCCGGCACCGACCACGAAACCGCTCTGCCAGTCACTGTAGTTCAGGCTGTTACCGAGGGTGTCGAAGTTGACGGTCTTGAGCTGCGCGCCGGCATAACCGCCCTTGATATAGGGCAGCCAGTTGTTGAGCGCGTAGCCGACCCGGCCGGTCACGGTGGTGGTGAAGTCGACCTTGGCGCGCAGGCTGTCGGTCGCCGGGAAGAAGATGCTGGTGTCGGTGCGCTTGAGGCTCGTGCCGTTGAACTGCGCCTCGAGGCCGATCACCCAGCTCGAGAGCTGCCAGTTGTAGCCGATCTGGCCGCCATAGACCGCGCCGGTCGGCTTGATGCTCTGCGCACCGCCATTGGTCCAGAAGCCCCCTCCGGGGATCAGGTCGGTGTGGCGGTCGCGGCCCCAGCCATAGCCGGCATCCGCGCCGACATAGAAGCCGGACCAGTCATAGACCGGCTGGAGCAGCGGCGCCGGCGCCTTGGTATAGGGGCGCGCCGCGAGATCCGCAGCGTTGGCCGAACCGATGCCGCCGACAGCGAGGGCGGCTGCGAACAAGGTGGTCTTGATGTGAAGCGTCATGTGGATTTCCCCGGAACTGCATCATCAGCCTATACGGGCGCGTCGATTTGTCTGTAACTCTGCAGCAACAAATAGAAATACAACCATTACGCGAAGCTTACGTGAGTCAACCATTTGAAAAATCTACGGAGTTTCGAGATCCAGAACCGTCCTTGACGACCCGGAAACGCGTCAGCGCCACCACCGGACCTCCCGAACGGAGGCCGGCGGCGGCGCTGCGGCAATTGGCAGCCTTTTCCCGGCGCGAATCAGCGAATCAGCCGGTCACGCCGCACGGATGTTGGCGAGGAAGCGGTCGACGTCGGCACGCAGCGTCGCCGACTGGCGGCTGAGCTCCTCGGCCGACACCAGCACCTGGTTGGCCGCGGTGCCGGTCTCGCCGGCCGCCTGGTTGACGCCGACGATGGTCTGCGACACCTGGCCGGTGCCCTCGGCCGCCTGCTGGACATTGCGGGCGATCTCCTGGGTCGCGGCGCCCTGCTCCTCCACCGCGGACGCGATAGTGGTGGCGATCTCGTTGATGGCGGCGATGGTGCCGCTGATGCTGCCGATCGCCGCGACCGCCTCGCCGGTGGCCTGCTGCATGGCGGCGACCTGGGCGGAAATCTCCTCGGTGGCCTTGGCGGTCTGGCTCGCCAGCGACTTCACCTCGTTGGCGACGACCGCGAAGCCGCGGCCGGCTTCGCCCGCGCGCGCCGCCTCGATGGTGGCGTTGAGCGCCAGCAGGTTGGTCTGGCTGGCGATGTCGCTGATCAGCTTGACGACGTCGCCGATCTTCTGCGCCGCCGACGACAGGCCCTGCACGGTGGCGTTGGTGCGGTTGGCTTCCTGCACCGCCTTGGCGGCGATCTCGGTCGACTGCGTCACCTGGCGGCCGATCTCGCCGACCGACGACGACAACTCCTCGGTCGCGACCGCGACCGTCTGGACATTGGACGTCGCCTGGCCGGCGGCGGTCGCCACCGTCGACGCCTGGCGGCTCGCCTCCTCGGCGGTCGCCGACATCGTCTGCGACATCGAACGCATGCCGCTGGCGGACTGGCCGAGGGTGTCGAGCGAGGCGCGCACGCCGGTCTCGAACTCGTCGGCGAGACGGCCGAGGAAGTGCTTCTTCTCGTCTTCCGACTTCTGCTTCAGCGCATCCTGCTCGGCGCGCAGCCGCGCGGTCTCCTGCATGTTGTCCTTGAACACCTGCACCGACTGCGCCATCGCGCCGACCTCGTCGCCGCGTTCGAGCGCCGGGATCGCGGTGTGCGCGTCGCCGCCGGCGAGCTTGCGCATCGCCGCGGTCATGCCGGTGATGGGATTGACGATGCTGCGTCCCAGCAGCACGGACATGCCGACCACCAGCAGCAGCGCCACCACGGACAGGCCGCCGATCCATTCGACCTGCGACCAGAAGATGGCATTGACGTCGTCGAGATAGATGCCGGCGCCCATCGACCAGTTATAGGGCTTGTAGCCCAGGGCGTAGACGATCTTCGGCTGCGGCTCGGTGGCGCCGACCTTGGGGAAGCGGAAGGTGCTGAAGCCCGATCCCGGTCCCTTGCTCACCAGCTCGACCTGTTCGCGGGTGAAATAGACGCCATCCGGATCGGGGCTGTTCATCAGGTTCTTGCCCTCGACCTTGGGATTGGGGTGGGCGACCACGTTGCCGCTCATGTCGAGGGCGTAGAAGTAGTCGTTGTCCTTGCCGAACCGCAGGCTGCGCAGCAGCGTCTTGCTGCGCTCCAGCATCTCCGCCTCGGACAGTCCCGCCTTCTTCGCCGTCTCGCGGTCGAAGTCGAGCGCCTGCTGGGTCACGCGCACGAGATCCTGCAGCTTGGCCTTGCGATCCTCCAGCAGATTGCTCTTGAGCGTCGACAGTCCGACCGCGGCCACCGCGCCGATGCCGAGCACCGCGAGGCACACCATGATCATGAGCTTGGAGGAAATCCGCAAATTGCCGAGCATCACGTACCCTTCCGGAATCGCCGAGAACAATGCGGCGCCCGCAGGCGCCGCAACATGATACCTCTGCTAGCGTAAATTGATGAAAGTGCCCCTAACAATAGCCCCACGCGGCTCCCGCACATTGTCGCAGCCCCCGGGGCGTGGATGGCCCAGTCCGCCGTGCCGGTCATGGCCCTTCGGCCCGATCGCGCCCGCAGCTAGCGTGCGCGGCGACACCCGATCGAGCCCCCGATCGAGCCGGAGACCCATCCGATGCTTGCTCCCGACAGGAGACACTTCAACCTCACCGCCGTGACATCGCTGCTCGCGGCCGCCCTGGCCCTGCCCGCGCGTCCGGCGTCATCCGCCGACGGCCCGGCGGCAACGCCATCCGGCACAGCGTCGACGCGCCGCGCAGTCATCGCCGAGCGACTGCCCGGACCGGACGCGCGCCTGATGAGCCTGATCGAGATCACCTATCCGCCGGGCACGGGATCGCCCGAGCACCTGCATGCCAACGGCGTGATGGCCTTCGTCGTGGCGGGGTCGATCGTGTCCCGGGTCGGCGACGGACCGGAGCGGACCTATGGCCGCGGCGAGGCCTGGTGGGAACCGCCGGGCGCGATCCACCGGGTGTCGCGCAACGCCAGCACCTCGGAGCCGGCGACGCTGCTCGCGATCTATGTCGCGCCCGCGGACGCGAGCCCGGCCGACCTGATGAAGCCGATCTGACGCCGGCGCGGCGGGCCCCTGCAGAACCATCGTTTCCCTCCAACTTGAGCCGGGCCCGCGCCCGGCTTTTTTGTTGGGTGAATTCCAGGTCAAGCGGCCATCGTTCGCGTGGCCGGCGCGCTCACTTTCGTCGGGATGCGCTGTCGCTGCGCGGCGTCGCCGCGCCCGCGATCCCCGGCAGCGCCTCGCGCAGGCGCCGCGCGATCCGCGGCGCATCGCGTTCGGCAACATTGGTGAACGACAGCAGCAGCGCCGGATCGCACGCCACCTCGATCGCGCAGTCGCGCAGCGCGCCGGGCGCGAGCCCGTGCGCCGCCGCGGCCTGCGCCAGCGCGACATCATCGGCGCCCGCCGGCAGCCGTGCCACCAGATGCATGCCGCCGGCGTGGTGGTCGATGCGCAGCGCCGCGCCGAATGTCCGCGCCAGCGCCTCGGCCAGCGCGTCGCGCCGCGCGCCGTAGAGCCCGCGCATCCGCCGCAGGTGCCGTGCGAAATGTCCCTGTGCGATGAAATTCGCAACCACCGCTTGCTCCAGCGCCGGCAGGCCGGTGCCGAACAGCCGGCATGCGGTCGCGAACGCTTCGACGAGGCCGTCGGGTACCACGAGGTAGCCGAGCCGCAGCGACGGAAACAGCGTCTTGCTGAAGCTGCCGACATAGAGCACACGCTCGCCGCGATCGAGGCTCTTGAGCGCCGGCAGCGGCCGGCCGCTGTAGCGAAACTCGCTGTCGTAATCGTCCTCGATCACGAACGCGCCGGCCGTCTCCGCCCAGGCCAGCAGTGCCTGGCGGCGTGGCAAGCTCAGCGACACGCCGAGCGGGCTGTGATGCGAGGGCGTCACCACCGCAAAGCGCGCCCGCGGCGCGCGGCGCCGCCCCGCGGCGACATCGAGGCCGGCGGCATCGACCGGGACCGGCACGAGCCGCGCGCCGGCATGCTCCAGCGCCCGTCGCGCCCGCAGATAGCCGGGATCCTCGAACCACGCCTGATCGCCCGGCCGCAGCAGCACCCGCGCGATCAGGCCGACGCCGCCCTGGTAGCCGGCGCAGACGATGACCTGAGACGCGGTGCAGGCGATGCCGCGCGACGTCGCGAGATAGCCGGCGATGGCCTCGCGCAGCGGGCCGAAGCCGGCGGGGTCCGGATAGGCCAGCGAAGCGGGCGATGTCATGCGGGCCTGCCGCGCCACGAGGCGCGACCACAGCTTGCGCGGGAAAGCATCGAGCGCCGGCAGCCCCATCTCGAGCGGCCGCACCGCCGGGAGCGCTGCGGCACGCGCCGGCCGTGCCGGTCGGCGCCGTGGCGCGGGCGTGGACGGTGCGAGCTCCGGGGAGACGATGGTGCCGCGCGGGCCGCGGCTGATGATGTAGCCCTCGCCCGAAAGCAGGGCATAGGCGGTGTCGATGGTGCCGCGCGCGGCGTGGAGCTGGGCCGCAAGGCTGCGCGCCGACGGCAGGCGGTCGCCGGGGCGCAATTGTCCGCTTTCGATCGCCATGCGGATGCTGTCGTGGATCTGGCGATACAGCGGGGCGGACTGGTCACGATCAAGGTTCAGGGCGCGCATGCGGCTCTCCCGGCGCCGCGGCGCCCGATGGCCCTATGATCTAGTGACAATCAGCCGAACTGGCCAGACCATGGCCCGCGCCGGTCAGCGCGGCCGGACGCCGCCGAGATAGTCGGCGCAGGCCGCGACAGCCTCGCGCAACGAGGGGAAGACATGCCGCACCGCGGTCGCGATCATCAGGTTCTCGCCGAGGCCGAAGTCCTCGATCGCCATATGCGCGCCGTCATAGATGACGCCGGCCGCCTCCTGGGCGTCGTCGCCGGCGGTGCGCTCCAGCAGCGTGCGGTGGTCCGTCGTCCAGGCGAACACCGGCTTGCCGAGCGCCGCCGCGAAGCCGATTTCATAGGCGGTGCCCGGATCCATGTTGGGCCCGCGGAACGGCGAAATCTCCGCGATCACCGCCTCGGCGCGGTGGATCATGTCCTCGTTGGCGCGGCGGATATGGTCGGCCTGGCGCGCCTTGTCGGCTTCGGTGTCGATCTCGTTGTCCATCGGCCACAGCGGCGTCAGGCCATGGGCCCGGCACACCTGCTTCAGCGTGGCCGCGAACTCGGCCACGTCCCGGCGGAACACACCGGGACCCGCCAGGTAGACCTGGGCGCGCGGGATCACGTCTTCTGCGCCAGCAGCGCTTCGCGGGCCTTGGTCAGCCGCTCGAGCTCCTCGGTCTGCTGGGTGATGCGATCGGCGACCAGAGCTTCGTTGTTGCCGCCCGACACGGCGGCGGCCTGCTCCACCAGTTGCCGGATGTTGTCGCGAACGATGGCGATGCGCCTGTCGAGTTCAGCCAGTGAACCGATGCTCATGGGTGCCGCTCCTTCCCCGGCCGTCCCCGGCCGGCTGCAACGATGATAGCGGCAACTGCCGGAGCCACCAGCGAGAATTTTGCCCGTCGGGCCGGCCGGCCGCCGCCACGCCCGCGCTGGGCCGCGGTGCGCCGCCCCTGCCTGCGGCCTCCGCATGGCGTAAAGCCGGCCCGGAATCCGCCTGAAGCCAGCCGGGCGCCGGCGCGCGGCGACTGTCCACAGGCAAATGCGTGACCGCACCGTGACGGACCGGCAGGGATATCCACACGCCAGGCGCCGCTGCCGGATTTGCCCGGCGACGGCAGCCGCGATAGGTTCGCGCCCGCTCAAGACCGTCGATGACGCCCCTGCCCGCGAGCCGTGGATGGAAGACCGCTCTTTTTTCGTGACCGTTGTCCTGGTGATGCTGGCGCTCGCCGCCGGCGAGATCGCCTATGGCATCTACGGGCCGTTCTCCGCGCCCGGCCACGACGCGATGGAATTCAGCAGCCGCAACCGGCTGCGGTGATCAGGATCACATCATGATGCGCCATGACCGCCCTTCGCGACTGCTGCTGACCGTCTGTGCCGCGGCGCTGGCTGCCCTGCTGGTGACCACCGCCGACGCCACGGCGAAAAGCAGGCGCCCGAAGGTTACCCGCTGGCACGGCTATGGCTTCCTGCCCGGCGTGCGCACGCCCGAGCGGATCGAATGGGAGCGGCGCGTGGCGCGCGAGCGCGACCCGTTTAACCGCTGGTACGGCTATCCCCGCTACTATCGCGGCCGCTGGAACGGCGGCGGCTTCGGTCCGTGCTGGACCTACACGCCGATCGGGCCGCACTGGAACTGCGGCTGAGCCGACCTTTCATGCGGCGCGGAGCACGCCGCGCCGCCGGCCGCGGCCATCATGCCGCCCGCTCGGTCGCCACGAGGTCGCGCACGATCGCCAGCGCCGCGTCATTGGCCTCGAAACGCATGAACACGCCGTCGCCGGCGATGCGCGACACCGCGCCGGCGAGCCGCGCCGGGACGCCGTCGATCGCCAGCATCAGCGCCGTGCCGGCGGCGACCTTGCCGACGTCCCCGATCACGGTCGCCCCGGCCGTCGACAGATCACGCACCTGAACGCGATGGGTGCGGCCGCCGACCGTGACGCTGCCGGCACGCTCCATCGTCCTGCGCGGCTCGAAGCGGCGATCGACATCCGACGTCGAGGTGCGGATCACCCGCACCAGGATGGTGCGCAGGTCGTCGACCTTGCCGGCGATCTCGGTCGATCCGTTCTGGATCTCGGACGCCCGCCGCCCGGTCTCGATCGCTTCCTGCGACACAGTGGCGATCTGCGCCGCGACCTCGCGCGCCGCCCCCGAGGTCTCGTCCACGGTGCGCGCGATCTCGCGGGTGACGGCGTTCTGCTCCTCGATCGCCGCGGCGATGGCCGAGGACACCGTCTCGACATGGCCGATCGCCTTGCCGATGGCGGTGATGGAGTCCACCGACTCCCGCGTCGCATCCTGGATCTCGGCGATCTGCTGCGAAATCTCGCCGGTGGCGTTGGCGGTCTGCTGCGCCAGCGATTTCACCTCGGAGGCGACGACCGCAAAGCCGCGTCCGGCCTCGCCGGCACGCGCCGCCTCGATGGTGGCGTTGAGCGCCAAGAGGTTGGTCTGGCTCGCGATCTCGCTGATCAGCTTGGTGACGGTGCCGACCTTCTCGGCCGCCTGCGCCAGCTTGCCGATGGTCGACTGCGCCATCTCCGACGCCGACACCGCCTGCGCGGTCAGCGCCTTCGACGAATTGACCTGGGAGGCGATCTCCGCGATCGAGGCGCTGAGCTGCGAGGACGCCGCGGCGACCGTCTGGGCGTTCGTCAGCGCTTCCTCGGCGGCCGCGGCGACGCTCGCGCTGTTCTTGCCGAGCTGCACGGCGGAGCCGGTCATGTGGGCGGCATTCGCCGCCATCCGCTCGGTACCGGCGGAGACCTGCGTCACCGCCGCGGTGGTTTCCCGCTCCACGGTGTCGGCCATCTCCTGCAGGGCGCGGCGCTTGAAGTCCTCGGCGGCCTGCCGCCGCTCCTCGTCGAGCGCGGCTTCCGCCCGCGCCTTGTCCGCGGCGCGGATGCGGAACTGGTCGATCGAGCGCGCCATGTCGCCGAGCTCGTCGCGGCGCGTCAGCCCGGGCAGCGCGATGGCGAAATCGCCCGCGCCGAGGCGCGTCAGTGCCGCCGTCATCGCCACCATCGCGCTCGAGATCTTGCGGGCGATCAGCAGCGTCACCGCGCCGAGCAGGACCATGACGACAAACGCGGCCAGCGCCACGTCACGCACGCTCTGCCACAGCTGGGCGTCGAGATCGTCGATATAGACGCCGGTGCCGATGATCCAGTTCCAGGGCGCGAAGCCGACGACATAGGACAGCTTGGGCTGCGGCGCATCCTTGCCCGGCTTCGGCCACTGGTAATCGACGAAACCGGCGCCGTCCTTCTTCACCACATCGACGAACTCGACGAACAGCCGCTTGCCGCTGGGATCCTTGATGCCGCTGAGGTCCTTGCCGTTCAGTTCCGCCTTCTCCGGATGCATGATCATGCGAGGCGCGAGATCGTTGATCCAGAAATAGTCGCCGCTGCCGTAGCGCAGCCTGGCGATGCGGGCGGCGGCGCTGGCGCGGGCGGCCTCGTCGGTCGCCTGTCCCTGCGCGATCTTGCCGTGCTCCTCGCGGGCGATCCCGAGCGCGAGCTGCGCGAGATGGCTGAGCTCGCTCTGGCGCTGCTGCTTGAGCGACTGGGCGAGGTTCGCAGTCTGCATCAGCGCCAGACCGATCAGGCAGCAGAAGCTGAGCCCGATGATGCAGTAGATGCGGAAACTGACAGAGAGCCGGCGAAACATCAGAACATTCCCGTAATGACGAAGGCGCAAAATGTGAATCGGTCCGCTTAAACTGTCATGGCAAAGCTTCCACAATCTTAATCAGGCGATCGTGCGCTATAATTTCCGGAGCGCAATGTGCACGACCACAAGACATTCCATACTTGACGACGTCGCGTTTTGAGCGACTGCGGCGCTTTCCGGCGAATCGCGCCGTCGCGGCGCAACGGGGATCCTGCCCCTCCGCGGCGCGAGGCAGCCCCTGATCGAACGCCGGAGCCAACCCGCCGGCCCGAATGACAGGCGAAACGGCCGCCGGTGACCGCGCCTCGTATCGCGGCGGCACCGGCACGCGGTTCAGCCCTGGTCAACTCTTTATATGATAACCTTCCTATGATTGATTCGACGCCGAGGCATCGCACGCTCATGCTGACAGGCCCGCACGATCCCCTGCACCGCTTCCCCACGGTCCGCACCACCGACCCGGAGGAGTTCAGGCACGCGCTGCTGAACGTCTATGGCGCCCGCGCGCTGACCGTTCACGACCCCGCCCGGCTCAGGACGCGCGGCAACTTCCTGCGGCTCGGCTCCATCGCACTCGGCTTCAGCGCCTGCGAGGCCCCGGCGGACGTGCGGTTCGACGGCGCCGACTTCGCCCGCGTGCAGATCGCGCTCGCCGGGCGCGCCCGCACCACCAGCGGCGGCCGCACCGTGGACATCGACAGCGGGCAATACTGCATCACCTCGCCGGACCGCCCGGCGACGCTGGAATATGGCGCGGACTTCGAGCACCTGGTGCTGCGGGTGGACCGCAATGCGCTGCTGCGCAAGCTGACCGCGCTGATCGGGGTTCCGCCGCATGGCGGCATCGAATTCGACGCCGCGGCGTTCACCAGCCTCGCCGCCGTGCACGGGCTGCGCGACCTGATGCTGTTCCTGGCGCGCCAGCTCGATGGCGAAGCGTCGCAATTGCCGGCGCTGGCGCTTGCGGAAATCGAGCAGGCCCTGATCGTCGGGCTGCTCACCACTGGCCGGCACCGCTTCAGCGACGTGCTGCAGCAGGATCCGCCCGGCGCCAGTGCCGCCCAGGTGCTGCGCGCGGAAGCCTATATCGAGGCGCACTGGGACAGCCCGCTGACCGTCGACGACCTCGTGGCGGCGACCGGGATCGGCGCGCGCAGCCTGTTTCGCGCGTTCCAGACGGCACGAGGCTATTCGCCGATGGCGTTCGCCAAGACGCTGCGCCTGCGCAAGGCCCGCGAGATCCTGCTGATCGACGGCTTGAGTGTCGGCGAAGCCGCGTTCCGCTGCGGCTTCAGCAATCTCGGCCACTTCGCCCGCGACTACCGCAACGCTTTCGGCGAAAAGCCGTCGGCGACACGCGCCCGCGCACGCGGACGCTGAGCGGCGCGCCGGCCGGTGTGCTGAACGCGACATTCGTGAGATTGCGCGGCCGGCTCATTCAGGAACGTCGCGATCATAAAGCACACTAGAAACGCTGCGAACCCCGACACTAGCCGGCCTGCCGTGCCGGCGCCTCCGGCGCGATCGCATCCGGCTCGATCACGTACAGCCCCGACATCGGATCGACCCAGTACAGGTGGTCGCGCACCTTCCTGACGCCGGCGACGTTTTCCGCGGCGACGGTGATGGCCTGGCGGACATGGTCGTCGGTGATCGCGCCATAGAGGTCCACGACGCCGTCGCACACCATGACATTGATGCCGATCGGCGCCCACTGGCCCTGCTCGATGGCCGCGACGATGCGCCGGCGAATGTGGTCGTCGTCCGCGGTCGGATCCGGCACCTCGCGCGCCAGACTCGCCACCGCGCGGACGAAATTCTGGCGGCTGATGATGCCGACCACCGCGCTGCCGCGCATCACCGGCACGCGCTTGACATGGCGGCGCTCCATCAACGCGACGATGTCGTCGAGCGGTGTATCCTCGTCGACGGTGGCAACGTCCGGCGTCATCACCTCCTCGACCCGGCGGCCGGCGGCGCGGACATAGTCCTCGGCATCGCGGCCCGGGCCGAGCACGAAGGACAGCCAGCGCGGCCGCCGCTTGTGCGTGCCGATCTCGCGCCGGCGCAGGAAATCGCGCTCGGTCACCATGCCGACCAGCCGGCCGGCCGCATCGATCACCGGCAGTCCGCTGATATGGTTCTCGATCATCAGGCGCGCGGCGCGCTCGGTGGTGGCGTCCGGCGTCACGGAAATCACCTTGCGCGTCATGATGTGGTGGGCCTTCATCGCCTCGTCTCCCGTTCCTGCACGCCGCCTGGCTGAAAGTCCGCCGGGGCCCGGCATCATGAAAAGCGTACCGGCGTGGACATGGCCGGCCTTGATGCAGCTCAACTCCCGCCAGGGAGGCGCGCCGTTTGCGGCAGATCAAGCGCCCGCCCCGGCTCTCCGGCTACCAATGGCGCATCCTGCAACCGATGGAGCGCCTCATGGCCGCCAGGGACCTTCTGCTGCCGCTGCTCAGCTATCCGCTGCCGCTGTCGACGGACGCGATCGAGCGCGCGGTGCGGCTCGCCCGCGGGCTGTCGCAGGCCCACGGCCCCGACGGCCGCTTTCCGGAAATTCCCACCCGGGTGACGGGCCTCGTGTACGAGATCGAGCTCGAGGCCGGCCTCTACTTCGAAGGTGCCGACTTCGGCAGCTTCCTCGACCAGGAAACGCGCAAGAGCGCGCTCAACGCCGACCGCCTCACCGCGGCGTTCGAGGCCGCCGCGACCCACCACAACGTCCGCCACGTCTGCCGGCGCGAGCGCCGCACGGTGGACGCCGCCGCACGCCACCTCGTCGACGAAGCCCGCCTGCACCAGGCCACCATCCTGCCGATGCGGCGGGACGACATCAACCAGCAGGACCTCGCCGTCCGGCTGCTGTTCGGCTCGGGACGCCCGATGCTGATCGGTCCGGAAAGCCCGGCGCGGCAGCCTGCGAGCGCGTTCGGCACCGTCGCGGTGGCCTGGGACGGCAGCCGCTCCGCGACCCGCGCCGTCGCCGACGCCATGCCGTTCCTGCGCCGCGCCGCCGCGGTGCGGATCTTCACCGCGACCGACGACAAGCCAGCCGCGGCGGAAGCCCGCGCCGACGATCTGGCCGCGCATCTTGCGCTGCAGGGCGTGACGGCGAGCGTCGACGCCATCCGCAAGACCGATGCCCACTCCATCGGCTCGTTCATGGAATCCTATGTCGCGGCCCACCAGGTCGACCTGCTGGTGATGGGCGCCTACGGCCACTCGCGGCTGCGCGAGTTTCTGCTCGGCGGCGCCACCCGCGCGATCCTGATGAATCCGCCATGCTGGGTGCTGCTGTCGCACTAGTGTCTGGGTTCGCAAGCCGCGAAATCGAGCAAACTTCGGATTGCGGACACTAGCTCAGCGCGGTCGCCGCCACGATGTCAGTTCTGGTGGAGCGTGGCGGCTGGATGCGGACGTGCGGCCAGCGCCTGCGCCGTCGGGCACGACGGCTTGGCATCGAGGGCGGCAGCAAAGGGCTGCTCGATGAAAATGGAGTGGCACGCGGAATGGACGGCGATCTCCCGCGCACTTGCGGCGATCGCCTCGTCGATGAGGCGGCCCGGCAGGTAGGCGACGATCATGTCGCCGATGCACAGCCGGCGGCGGGCGCGCAGATCGACATCGACGCGGTAGCTGAACAGCGCGTGGATGATGCCGCGGCAGTCGCGAATCGTCATCACGCCGCCCTCCGCGGCGCCGCCGCGGCCGCGCTTGCGGGCATACTGCAGCCAATCCGCCAGCGAGACGCTGGCGTCGTGCAGATAGACCAGGGGATAAGCGGCCCTCGCGCCTTCCCCGGTCAGGGGGAGTGCCTGAAACTGCTCGATCATTCACAAGATGTCCTGCTTTCGTCGACAATGCTGCGGCGCCCGATGCGCCGGCATTGATCTGGATCAACGACGATGCCCGTTGATCCAGATCAAGTGAGGCATGCGATCTCGTCCCGAACCAGAGTGGACAGCCCCATGACATTGACCGAGCCGTGGAACGACACCCGCGCCGGGGGGCGCAAGCGCGCCTGCACCCAGAGCTGCGAGGAGAGCCACTGCGCCGACTGCAAGGTGCGCACGATCAGCGTCTGCGGCGCGCTGGAACCGTCCGAGTTCGAGGAACTGGAACAGCTCAGCCATCCGGCGACCTTCGCGCCGAAGGCGATGCTGTTCGAGCAGGGCGCGCTCGCCGGCAACCTGTTCAACGTCACCGAGGGCGTGGTGCGGCTGTACAAGTCGCTGCCCGACGGCCGGCGGCAGATCGTCGGCTTCGCGCTGGCCGGCGACTTCCTCGGCCTCGCGCTGATGGACCGCTATGGCGTCACCGCCGAAGCGGTGACGCAGGTCAAGGCCTGCCGCTTCACCCGCGCCGCCTTCCTGACCTACATCGACGACAAGGCGCATCTGCTGCGCCGCCTGCACGAGTTCGCCGGTCACGAGCTGAGCCTCGCCCAGGACCAGATGCTGCTGCTCGGCCGCCGCAGCGCCGAGGAGAAGATCGCCGCATTCCTGCTCAACCTGCAGGCGCGCTATGCCCGGATCGGCTCGGCCTCGGTGACCATCCCGCTGCCGATGAGCCGCCAGGACATCGCCGACCATCTCGGCCTCACCATCGAGACGGTGAGCCGCACACTGACCAAGCTGTCGCGCGACAAGACCATCCTGATCGTGCCGGATGGCGTGCGGCTGCTCAACAATGAGCGGCTCGACCAGCTCACCGCGGCGTGACGCTGGCGCGCGCGGCCGTTCGCCGCGGAGCAGCCCTTTGTGGATTTGATCGAGGTCAAACGCTTTTCCGCACCGGAGCTCTATGCATGAGGCTTCGCAAGGAGAAATGCAGATGCCTCTCGACAGCCTTCTGGTGACCGCCGCGGTCGTTCTCGTCTTTGTCGCCTTTGGCAGCGCAGTCGCCTGGGCCGATCATCGCACCCGCAAGCTCTGAGCGAGCGCCCCGTTCCCACATCCCCACGGCGGCGGCCCTGTGGCCGCCCCGCCGAGACCTTGACGCCCCGCCTGTCTCCGCTGGTGGGGCTTTTTTTATCGCCGGATCAAATTCCGCATCGCGCAAATCGCCCCGATCAAATTCCCCACGGCGAACATCTGACCTGCCGGCAGGCCCGCTGCGGCGAAGGGTCGTCCTCCACGCACCGCAGCATCGCGCCCTGACTGTTGGCCGGAGCCTGCACGCGTATTAGCCTGCACCACAACAAGGAGGCCGCGAAGCCGGCCCCTGTCAGGGGAGGACGTGTCATGCCCATTCCGTGTCACGCGGCCAGTGCCAGACAACAACCAAGCCGAGGAGACGACCACCGATGAGCAGGCTCGACCGACGCACCTTCATCGCCACCGCCGCCGCTACCGCCGCGTTCGGCGCCTCGACGCGGCGCGTGCGCGCGGCGCACTACGATCCCGGCGCCAGCGACACCGAGATCAAGCTGGGCCAGACCATTCCGCACAGCGGCCCCGGCTCGCTCTATGGTGTGCTCGGCCGCACCGGCCTCGCCTATTTCGACATGCTCAACCAGAAGGGCGGCATCAACGGCCGCAAGATCACCTTCCTCACCCTCGACGATTCCTACAGCGCGCCGAAATGCGTCGAGGCGACGCGCCGCCTCGTCGAGCAGGAGGAGGTGCTGGCGCTGTTCGGCTCGCTCGGCACCGCGCCGCAGACCGCCGTGCACAAATACCTCAACAGCAAGGGCGTGCCGCAGCTGCTGCTCAATACCGGCGCGTCGAAGTGGAATGATCCGAAGACCTACAAATGGACCACGGCCGGGCTGCCGCTCTACCCCACCGAGGCGCGCATCCTCGCCCGCCATGTGCTCAACGTGAAGCCGAACGCCAGGGTCGGCATCCTCTACCAGAACGACGACTTCGGCCGCGACTTCCTCGGCCCGTTCAAGAAAGTGCTGGCGGACGCCGGCGGCAAGGCCCAGGTGGTCATGGAGACCACCTACGACCTCACCGACCCGACCATCGACTCCCAGCTCATCAACCTGTCGAAGTCCGGCGCCGACGTGTTCTACAACATCACCACCGGCAAGGCGACGTCGCAGTCGATCCGCAAGGTCGCCGAGCTCGGCTGGAAGCCGCTGCACCTGCTGTCCGCCGGCTCGACCGGCCGCTCGATCCTCAATGCCGCCGGCCTCGAGAACGCCGCCGGCATCGTCTCCATCAGCTACATCAAGGACTACGGCGCGCCGCGCTGGGCCAGCGATGCCGACGTCATGGCGTTCGACGAGTTGCGCAAGAAATCGCTGCCCAATGTCGACCCCGACAACAGCATTGCCTTCGTCGGCTACGGCCAGGCGGTGACCATGGCCGAGATCCTGCGCCGCTGCGGCGACGAACTGACCCGCGCCAATGTCATGAAGCAGGCGACGACGCTCGCCGGCTTCCGCGCGCCGCACTTCCTCGACGGCATCAGCTACAGCTACACGCCCGACGACTACACCTCGATCAAGACGCTCTTCATCCAGGTCTTCAACGGCAAGGACTGGGAGATTTCAGACAAGCCGGTCACCGAGTGACTGGCTGCCCCATGCGCCGGCGCGTCACGCGCGTCATGATGAAGCGTGCGGCGGCGTCGCCGCGCGCTTCAGCCTTAATTTTGGGTTGCCCTGCCGCGACCACGGGCAGGCGACCGCGGCGACGACCCTTTATGCAGAACTTTCAACATGCTATCGTCGCCGCGCGCCACGGCGGCACATGCCGCGGCGCGCGATACGGACCACGAACGATCACAAACGAAAAACACGAAGTCGAGCATTGTCTTGCGGCGGACCGACTTCCCCTTCGCAGCACGATGCTCCACGCAAATGCGGTCGGGGCTTGTCGCTGATGGGGCTGCCGTAGACACAGGGCAGCATGGTGGCGGGCGGCATTACCATTCCTTGCGTTCATTGCGGCTTCGCAATGGGACCGGCGGTGCGTTTCTGCGGCGGCTGCGGCCGGCCCAAGACGCTGCCGAGCGCGTTCGGCCACCATGCCCAGACCTTCCTGCAGTCCAGCGTGCCCGCCGGCCTCGCCCGCCACATCCAGCGCTCCGGCAACGCCATTCTCGGCGAGCGCAAGCACGTCTCCGTGGTGTTCGCCGACATTCTCGACTCGACCGCGCTGATCGACAGCCTCGATCCCGAGGAGGCGCTCGGCGTGCTGGCGCCGCTGCTGCGCCTCCTGATGGACGCGGTGCATCAGCATGACGGCTTCGTCAACCAGACGCTCGGCGACGGCATCATGGCGCTGTTCGGCGCGCCGATCGCCAGCGAAGACCATGCGGTGCAGGCCTGTCATGCCGCGATCGCGATGCGCACGGCGGTGCAAGACCACAACCGCCGGACCGGCGCGTCGATCGCCATCCGCATCGGCATCAATTCCGGCGAGGTGGTGATCCACTCGATCGGCAGCAATCTCGCCATGAACTACGACGCCGTCGGCAAGAGCGTGCATCTCGCCGCGCGCATGGAGGAGATCGCCAGCCGCGACACCATCGTGCTGTCCGGCGATACCCATCGTCTCGCCGAAGGTTTCATCAAGGCGACGCGCCGCGGCCCGGTGAAGGTCAAGGGCGTCACCGAGCCGGTGGAAGCCTATGAGCTGGCCGAGCTGCGCCGGCGCACGCGCTGGCAGGTGCGCTCGGCGCGTGGCCTCAGCCTGCTGGTCGGCCGCCAGGACGAGCTGCGCCAGTTCGCCGATGCGGCCGGCCGCGCTGCCGACGGCAAGGGGCAGGCCTTCCTGGTCTGCGCCGATGCCGGCCAGGGCAAGTCGCGCCTCGTCCACGACTTCATCCGCCAGCTGTCCGCCGACTGGATCGTGCTGGAGACCGCCTGCGCGCCCCAGCGCCAGACCTCGAGCTATCATCCGGTATCGACCGTGATCCGCTCGCTGTTCAGCATCGGGCCAGACGACACCCCGGCGCAGGCCACCGCGCGCACCCGCGAGGTGCTCAGGCGCTTCGGCCCGGACGCCGCGGCATTCCTGCCGGCGGTGCTATCGCTGCTCGACATCGACAGCGACGACCCCGCCTGGCGGGCGCTGGAGCCGACCGAGCGGCGCAACCGCATCAGCGCCGCGATCCGCGCGCTGGTGCTGCACCAGGAACGAATGACGCCGCTCGTCATCCTGGTCGAGGACGTGCACTGGATCGACGCCGAGACCCGCCTCGTGCTGCAGGGCATGCTCGCCGAGCTGCGCCGGGCGCGGATCGTGCTGATCCTGACCCAGCGGCCCGAAGGCAGGGCGTTCGACCGCGGCTTCGCCCGCATCGATCTCGGCCCGCTCGACGCCGCCGCCGCGCATCAGTTGCTCGACTGGCTGATGGGCCGCGATGCCAGCCTCATTCCGGTCAAGCGCACCCTGCTGGCGCAGGCGCAGGGCAATCCACTGTTCCTGGAAGAGCTGGTGCAGGCGCTGCGCGACCACAACGTGCTCGACGGCCAGCCCGGCAATTTCCGGGTCGCCTCGCCGTCGCTGCGCATCGACATCCCCCAGACCATCGCCTCCGTGCTCGCCGCCCGCATCGACCTGCTCGATGGCCTGCCCAAGACGTTGCTGCAGACCTCGGCGGTGATCGGTAGCGACGTCTCGCTCGCGCTGCTGTCCGGCATGGTCGGCGTCGCCCCCGACGCGCTTGCCGGCGAGCTCGACATCCTCGAGCATGCCGACTTCCTGCGCCGCAACAAGACCGGCGCGCCGGCGGAATATTCCTTCAAGCACCAGCTGACCCGCGAGGTCGCCTACAACACCATGCTGCTGGGGCTGCGCCGCTCGCTGCACGCGAGGGCCGTGGAGCTGATCGAGAGCCGCTTCGCCGACCGCCTCGATGCGCATATCGACCGCCTCGCAGACCATGCCTTCCTCGCCGGCCTGTGGGACAAGGCGATCCCCTACCAGCTGCGCAGCTGCCGCCGCGCGCTCAAGCGCGGCGCCTACCACGACGCCATCAGCATCTTCGAGCGCGGCCTGGAGACCCTCGACCGCTGGCCGCCGTCGCCGCTGCGCAGCAAGACCGAGCTCGATTTCCGCCTCGCGGTGGTGATCGCGCTCGAGCCGCTGGGCCAGCACCGCCGCATCGCCGAGGTGCTGCGCGAGGCGCAGCGCCTCGCCTATGCGCTCGGTGATCCGCTGCGCATG
This sequence comes from Bradyrhizobium sp. 2TAF24, assembly GCF_052115025.1. Taxonomy (NCBI): domain Bacteria; kingdom Pseudomonadati; phylum Pseudomonadota; class Alphaproteobacteria; order Hyphomicrobiales; family Nitrobacteraceae; genus Bradyrhizobium; species Bradyrhizobium sp. 2TAF24. The sequence continues at coordinate 92,295 of NZ_JBFRFW010000012.1, forward strand.
GCGGCGGTGGACTTCCAGCTCGCCACCGCGCTGTGGCGGCTCGGCGAGCACGACGCGGCGATGGCCGCGGCGGACGCCGCCACCGCGACCTCCGCACGCATCGCCATCCCCGCGATGACCTTTGCCGCGCCATTCGCCATCGGCATGGTGCAGCACGAGACCGGCGCCTTCGCCGCCTCGGTCGCGACCCATGAGCAGTGTTTCCAGCACGAGACCGCGGAGCTCGACGAAAAGCGCGCCGGCTGGGCCGCCTTTCCGACCGTGATGCTGCGCACGTTCCTCGCCGACTCGCTGATCGAGCTCGGCGAGTTCGACCGCGCCGACCTGCACGCCAGCGAGGCGAGCCGGCGCGCGGAGGCGGCCAACCACGCCTATTCGCGCGCCAACATCAACCATGTGCTGGGACGGCTGCGCACCGCGCAGGGCCGGCCGCACGAGGCGATCGCGCTGCTCAAGCAGGGCTGGCAGGACTGCCTCGACCGCGACATGGTGCAGATGTACCCGGTGTTCGCCGCCCGGCTCGGCGAGGCCTATCTCGCCGCCGGTGATCTCGCCGCCGCGCTCGACATCATGGCGGCGCCGGAACAGCTCGACGTGCCGCTCGCCGAGCATGCGTTCGGCTGGCGCTACCTGTTCGTCGCGCAGGGGCGCGCCTATCTCGCCGCCGGCCGGACCGACGAGGCGCGCCATGTCGCGGAGCGCGCGCTGGCGCTCGCGATCGAGCGCGGCGAGCCGCCGCAGCAGGCCTATGCGCTGAAGCTGCTGGGCGACATCGCGCTGGCGACCGACGCGCCGGAGGCGGCCGATCATCTGCAGCGCGCCCGCGCCCTCGCCCGCCAGTGCGGCATGCAGCCGCTGGACGAAGCCTGCGCTGCCGCGCTCGCGACGGCGAACACCGGCGCGCGCTCCTAACGGGCGTGGCGCGCCCGATCGCGCCGTGTCACTGCGGCCTGACCGCAGCAACAGCATCGAGAAGCGCCTCGACGCGCGTCATCTGCTCGAGCGACCAGATTGTCTGAATCAGGGCCTTGCCCGCGGCGGCGGATGCCCGCGGCCCGACATTGCGCCAGAACTTCGCCTCGATATCAGCCCGGGTGAGCGGGCGGCGTGGCGATCCCGGCAGGTCGTCGACCTGTTCAGTGAGCACTTCGCCAGAGCGCAGGGTCACCACGACGCGGTTGGGGATTTGTCGGGGATAAAGCGCCGTCAGGGTCGGATCTTCCGCGATCGTGATCTTCGCCATCAGCGCCCGGACATCGGCAGCGGCAAGCCGCTCCGGCGCATAACTGTCGTTGGTGATGGTGCCATCGAGCAGCGCACGGGCCACGATATAGGGCATGCTGTGATCGGCGGTCTCCTTCGTCGCCGGCGCCCACACGTCCGGCCCGGTCGCCGTCTGCCGGTAGCCGAACTGGGTCGTTGCGACGCTCACCTTCGCGATCGCGCCGCGATCGCTGATCTTGCCCGACAGGCGAATGGCCGCCTCCACCGCCGTCAGGGTGTGGCCCTGGGCGGGATATGGCTTGACCAGCACATCATTGATGCGGAAGGGCCGGCCATGGCCGCCGAAGCTCGCGGTGTCGATCACGATCGGCTCGCCCGCTACCTGGGTGTTCAATCCGAACCGCCCCTCGAAAATCGGGCTCGGGCCGGTGATGCCTTCGCGAGCGAGGATGGCCGCGAACACGCCGTGGCGCGACGCCGAGGCGTCCGCGAGGCCCTTCCAGTTCGACAGCACCTGGACGCGCGTCTGGTTCATGGCGACGTGATCGACCAGCGCGATATTGACCGCCTCGGTCAGGCGTTTGACCGAAAGCCCCATCAGCTTGCCCGCAGCGAGCGCCGCGGTGACCACGCCATAAGTCGTGTTGTCCCAACCACGGGCATTGAGCGAGACGGCGTCGAACAGCCGGCACTCGATCTCGTAGGCCGCAACGATCGCCACGATGACATCGCGGACCGATCGGCCCTCGGCCTCGGCGACTGCAAGGCACACCGACACGAAATGGCTGGGGTGGCCGACCTCCCTGGAGGCATAGCCGTCGTTGAGGTCGTAGTAGCGGATCGCGGCGCCATTCGCGAACGCCGCCATCTCCGTGCCAACGCGATGCCGCGTGCCGATCAGCGTGGCCTTGCCGTCCCCGGCCGCGCGGGCGATGCGATAGCAGCTGGCGACGACAGGCTCATCGAGCGCGGCGAGCGCACAGCCGAAGGTGTCGACGAGGCGGAGCTTCACCGCCTCCAGGGTGGTGGCATCGATATCGGCATAGCCGAGCCCATCGACATAGGCGGCCAGCCGCGCCGCCAGGGGCGGCCCTTCTCCGCCGCCCGGCGACGGCGCGGCCGGCTGCGCCTGGCTTTGGCTTTGATTGTCGCCGGTGATCGCAACGGCGGCCGTCAGCGTTGCCGCCGCCGTCATAAATCGACGTCTGTCCATCAGGATGTTGAACATGTGCTCGACCTTCCAGAAATGAAATGCAACGCAGACGCCGGGATCACGCGCAGGCGACCTCAGCTCTTGACGACCAGCAGCTCGAACAGGCGGTCGAGCTTGTCCTGGCGTTCGAGGGCCCAGAGATAGTCCAGCACCTCGCGCTGATGCGCTTCGGACCACACCCTGGCGACGTTGCGCTTGAACTTCTGCTCGAAGTCGCTGCGCTGCATCGGCATGCCGATGAACCCCGGCAGCGCATCGACCTGATGCGAGACCGTGCGCCCATCGGTCAGCGTCGCGGTCACACGGTTGGGCAGCGCCTTCGGCGTCATGGCGGTCAACGCCTCATCCGGCTTCACCGTGATCTTCGCCATCAGGGCGCGCACCGCCGGATCGCGGATGGCCGCCGGCGTATAACTGTCGTTGGTGATGTCGCGGTCGAGCATGGCGCGCGCCACGACATAAGGCAGGCTGTGGTCGGCGGTCTCCTTGGTCTCCGGCTTCCATTTCTCCGGATCCTTGCCCGCGGACATATAGGTGAAGTTCACGGTGGCGACCTCGATCGCCTGGATGCGGCCGAGATCGCCGACCTCCGCCGCGACCTTCGCGGCCGCGGGGATCGCGGTCAACGTGCCGCCCTGCGCCGGATAGAGCTTCACGCCGCAATCGTTGATGCGAAAGCGGCCGCCGCGGCCGCCGAACGCATCGACGTCGAGTTCGAACGGCCCGGACACCTGCTTGAACAGCCCGGCATTGCCCTCGAAGATCGACGACGGCCCGGTGACGCCGCGCCGCGCCAGCAACGCAGCGAACACGCCGTTGCGCGCCGCGTTGGCGTCGGCGATCCCCTTCCAATCCGACAGCACCTGCACCCGCGTCTGGTTGAGCGCGAGATGGCCGCTGATGGCCAGGTTGACCGCCTGCGCCAGTTGCCCGGGCGGCATCGCCATCAGCTTGCCCGCCGCGAGCGCCGAGGCCGGCAGGCTGTAGATCGGATGGTCCCAGCCGCGCCGCGTCAGTTCGGCCGCATCCATCAGGCGGCAGGCGATCTCGTAGGCGAGCACGGTTGACAGCAGCAGGTCGCGGCCGCCGCGTGCCTCGGCCTCGGCGATCGCAAGGCATGCCGTGATGTTATCGCTGGGATGGCCGGGCTCGCGGCCGACATAGACATCGTTGAAATCGTAGTAGCGCACCGCGACGCCGTTGGCGAAGGCCGCAAGATCCGGGCTGGTGCGCTGCGTCGTGCCGATCACCGTCGCGGGGCCGCCGGGCAGCGCCAGGGCGACCTCGCGGCAGGCGCGCACCGGCGTTTCGCCGAACGCGGCGATGCCACAGCCGATGGCATCGATGAGATGCGCCTTCGCCGTCTCCAGGGTCGCCGCGTCCAGCGCGTCGAACCCGGTGCCGGCGACATAGGCGCCGAGCCGCTCGGCGATCGTCGGCGGCGCAGCCGCCGCGCCCTCGGCGGCGGTCGCCGCGCGCGACAGCATGGCGGCTGTGCCGGCGATAGCGCCGATGGCAGAACGCCGGTCGATCAATCGTGTCATGGTCATCTCCTGCTTTCGAGCTGCATCGTCCTGCCCGCCCTCTCCACCGCCGGACCCGCACTGCTGCGCGCATCCGGACGGCGCGTCACCACATAGCCGTCCCACGACAGCGCCGCGCCGATCTGCCGTGCCGTGTTCTGCAGCGGCGCGAGATAGCGCTGCGCAATCCCGGACGGGCTGATCACCCGCGTGCTGCACACGATGTTCAGCGCCGCCACCGACTGGCCGGCCACCGTGATCGCGACCGCGATGGTGGACGCGCGAACGAACGCGAAGCTGTCGCCGCGTGTCGCAAAGCCTTGCCGGCGGATGGCGTCGAGCAGATCCGCGGTTTGCGCGGCGTCGTGCGCGACGCGGTCGTGGATCCGGCTCGACCGCGCCAGCGCATCGAGGATGCGGTTGCGCTGCGACGGCGCGCCGAACGCCAGGAACGCACGGCCGAAATCGCTCTCCAGCATCGGCAGGTCGGAGGTGTTGATGGGCGCGCTGATGCTGATCGGCGCCGATGCGCGCGTGCTGTAGCGGATCGCCATGCCCTGCCCTTCGAACACCGCGAAGTCCGACGGCCATTGCACCTGCTGCGACAGGCGGTCGACCGCCGGCGCCGCCACATCGGCGATCCACGCCTGCGACGACACGCCGGCGCTGAGGACATTGGCGCGGGACGATGGCCGGTAGGCACCGCCATCGTCGCGCTGCACATAGCCGGTCCGCCGCAACGTGGCGAGCAGCCGGGAGATCGTCGGCTTGGGCATTCCGGTGAGATGGTGCAGGTCGCGCACCTGCAGCGGATAGACCTCGTTGAGCAGCCGTAACAGTTCGAGGCCGCGCACCAGCGATCCCTTGTCGTCGCCATCGGTCGTTCGCTCGCCGTCGCCGTGCGGCGTCATGACGAAGCGCCCTGCCCTGTAGTGGCGGACGCCGGCTCTGCGAGACCATCGCGCTCCAGCGCCTCCAGGCTGCGCCCGGCGGTATCCGGACCGAGCAGCGCGAAAGCGACCGCGAGGCCGCCATAGAGCAGCCCGACCCCCGCCACGACCAGCAGCGGATTGTCGAGGCGCACGAGCGCCGCGCTCACCGCGAACGGCGTCAGCGCCGAAGCGATGCGCCCGACCAGCGCCGCCGTGCCCATGCCACGCAGCCGCACGCCGGTCGGCAGGATTTCAGGCAGATAGATCGCAAAGCCTGTCGCCGAAATGAAGTAGATCGTCGTGGTCAGCACGAGGCCGGTCGCGGTCAGCCATAACGGCGCGGCGGACAACGGATAGAGCAAGCCCGTCACGGCGCCGAGCAGCGCGGCGGCGATCAGCAGGCGGCGGCGCTCGAAGCGGTCGGACAGCACGATCGCCAGCGCCGGGCCGAGCAACCCACCGGCAAAGGTCGCGGCCGACAATGCGAAGGTGGTCGCGGTGTCGAAGCCGCGCGCCGCGATGATGGTCGGCAGCCAGCCCGAGAAGATGAAGATCGCCGACAGGTGGCAGGCCTGGAACAGCAGCGCCAGCGCAAAGCGCGGCCGCAGGCCGGCGCTGAACAGATGCCGCCAGCCTAGATCGCGTGCCGGCGGCGGCAGCACGTCGGGCGGTGCCAGCACGACACCGCGGCGCTGCAGCCGCCGCTCGATGTCCCGGACAAGATCGTCCGCCTCGGCGAGACGGCCGACGGATGCGAGCCAGCGCGGGCTCTCGGGCAGCACGGCACGTGGCGCGAACGCCAGCGGCAGCACCAGTGCCGACAGCAGGAACAGCGCCCGCCAGCCATCATCCACCGCGAGGTTCGGCACCACCAGCCACGCCACCAGCGCGCCGATCGGCAGCGAGCCGTTGACCAGCAGCGCCACCGCCGACTGGAAGCGGCCGCGCGACAATCGTGGCGTCAGTTCGTTGAGATAGGCAAAGCCGGTCGGAATCTGCATGCCCAGGGCAAACATCGTCAGCATGCGCAGGCCCAGCAGCGTCGCGTAGTCCGGCGCAAGGCCGCACAGCGGACTGGCGACGCCGTAGACCGCGATGTTGGCGATGAACAGCCGGCGCCGGCCATAACGATCGCCGATCACGCCCGACAGCGCCGAACCGAACGCCGCGGCAAACAGCGACAGCGAGATCAGCCACGCCCGCGCCGGCTCACTGACGATGCCGACCTTGACCAGTGACGGCATCACGAGGCCGGTCAGCGCGAGGTCGTAGCCGTCGAAGAACATCGCCGCGCCGATCACGGCGCAGGCCAGCACCTGAAAGCGCGACGGCGGCAGGCGCTCGAGACGCCCGGCGATGTTGACCTGTTCGGCAGCCGCCGCCGGGGTGCGAAGCTCCACGCGCTGATGCATGTCGATCTCCCAGATGTCCACCCGCGATCGCGCCGGGCAACGCCGGATCACGCCCGCGCGAGCACGTCGCGCGCCCGCGCCGCAACAGCCTCATCGACGAAGGTGCCGTCATCGAGCACCAGCGCGCCGCGTCCCTCGCGCATCGCATCGGCATACGCCGCGAGGATCTTTTCCGCCTGCGCGAGGACCTCGGCGCCGGGCTGGAAGACATCGTTGACGATGGGCACCTGCGCCGGATGAATGCAGGAGCGGCCGTAAAAGCCGAGCGCCCGGTCTTCCTCGCAGGCATGGCGCAGCGCCGCGAGATCGTTCACGGGCGTGAACACATGCGCCACCGGCGCCTCGAGCCCCAGGAAGCGCGAGCGCGCGACGAGATGCTGGCGGGCGTAGAGCGTCTCCAGCCGCGCCGCCGTCGGCTCGGCGCGCAGGTCGCGCACGAAATCGCCGGCGCCGAACGCGAAGCGGCGAATGCGCGGCGAGGCCGCGGCCAGGGCATCGAGGCCATAGAGGCCGGCGACGCTCTCGATCAACGGCTGCACGATGACGCTGCCCGGCGTCACTCCTGCTGCCGCCTCGCGCGCGGCGAGCAAGTGGTCGATCTCGCGGATCAGTTCGGGGGCCTCGGCCTTGGGCAGCAGCACACCATGCAGGCCGCGCACGGTCAGCGCGGCGAGGTCGGCGAGCGCATCGGCCCCGCCGTTCAGGCGCACCAGCAGCGTCGCTCCCGTCGCGCACGCCGCCAGGAAATCGCTGACGATCGCCCGCGCCGCCGTCTTTTGCGCCGGCGGCACCGCATCCTCCAGATCGAGGATGACGGCATCCGCGCCCTTGCCCAGCACCTTGCCGAGCAGGTCCGGCCTGTTGCCTGGCGCGTAAAGATAGGAGCGGATGGCCATGTCAGATCACGCCCGCCTGCTTCAGCTCGGCCATCTCGGCTTCGCTGAGCCCGAGCTGCTGCGTGAACACCTCGGTGTTGTCGGCGCCGAGCGGCCGTCCCGTCCAGCGGATCGTTCCCGGCGTGTCGGACAGGCGAAAGATCACGTTCTGCATGCGCACCGGCCCGAGCTCCGGATCCTGCACGGTGGTGATGGTGTCGAGCGCGCGATACTGCGGGTCCTCGAAGATGTCGGAGACATCGTAGACCGGCGCCAGCGCCGCCTCGGCCTGCTCGAACGCAGCCACCACCTCCTTCATCGGGCGCGCGCGAATCCATTCGGCGACCTTGCCGTCGAGCTCCTCGACATGCTGGCGGCGTCCGGACGCCGAGCTGAACCACGGCTCGTTGACCACCTCCGGCCAGCCGACCAGCGCCATCGTCCGTGCCGCGATCGAGGTCGACGAGGTCGACAGCGCCACCCACTTGTCGTCGGCGGTCTTGTAGGTGTTGCGCGGGGCGTTCTTGTCGGATCGATTGCCGGTGCGCTTCTGGATCAGTCCTGTCTGATCGTAGGTGATCGCCTGGGCGCCCAGCACCGCCATGATCGGCTCGATCAGGGCGAGATCGACGACCTGGCCCTTGCCGGTGCGGTGGCGGGCGTTGACCGCCATCATCACCGCGAGCGCGCCGGCAATGCCGGCGATGCCGTCGGCGAGCCCGAACGGCGGCAGGGTCGGCGGGCCGTCCGGCTGGCCGGTGATGGAGGCAAAGCCGCTCATCGCTTCCGCGATGGTGCCGAAGCCGGGACGATGGGCATAAGGGCCATGCTGGCCGAACGCGGTGACGCGCAGCAGGATCAGGCCCGGATTCTCCGCCGCCAGCACGTCATAGCCGAGCCCCCACTTCTCCAGGGTGCCGGGGCGGAAATTCTCGACGATGACATCGGCCTCGCGGGCGAGCTTGCGGAACAGCTGCTGCCCCTCGGGGCTGCCGAGATAGAGCGTGATGGCGCGCTTGTTGCGCCCGATCATCTTCCACCACAGCGACGTGCCGCCGCGCGAGGGGCCGTGCGTCCGCGAATTGTCGCCGCTCGGATGCTCGATCTTCAGCACGTCGGCGCCATAGTCGCCGAGCAGCATCGCTGCGACGGGGCCCGCGAACAGCGTCGCGACGTCGATCACCTTGAGGCCAGCGGCCGGTCCTTCACTCACTCTCGACTCTCCTTCAGCTTGGCAGATGCGGCACGGCGCGTCAGCGCCAGTGCCGCTGGTAGAACGGCGGCGCGCCCTCGCGGATGCAGGTCCGGTCGGTCGCGAAGAAATCGGCGTAGTGCAGCACGTAGGCCTCGAGGCTGCGGCCGTGGAACGGGGCGTTCGCCGCATGGGTCGCCACCGTGCTGACCACGAGATGCGGAAAGCCCAATTCCTTGATCAGCATGGCGCCGACGACGCCGTGCGGCAGCTCCTTCGACAAGGTCGAAGGCGCGACGACGCCGTTGCTGCGGTCGTACATCAGCGGCTTGTCGATATCGTGCAGGATCAGGATCGACAGCAGCGTGTCCTGATCGAAGGCGTCGCCCCATTGCTCGCTGGCGCTGCGCGCGAGCTGCACGCCGACCCGCGTCACCTCGTTGACATGCCGCGTCAGCGGCCAGGCCGCGAGATGGGAATACGGCATGTCCTCCAGGCGTTCATGGCAACTCGACGTCCAGGCGCTGACCCAGGCGGTGACGAGGCGCTCGCGCACCTCGGCGGAAACGAGATCGAGGCCGAACAGCCAGGCCTCGACCTGCGCGCGCTGCGGCGGCGTTCCGCGGGTGATGGTGTAACCGCTCATTCGATCCTCATTCCCTTGGTTTCCGGCGCGAACATCAGCACGACGATCGCGAGGGCAAACGCCAATGTCGTGGTCAGCATGCCCGCTTCGAAGCCATGCGCGTCGGTGGCGAGCAGGCCGATCAATGACGGGGCGATCAGGCCGCCGATGCGGCCGCCGTTGTAGGCAATCGCCATGCCGAGTGCGCGCGAGCGCGTGGAGCGGATCAGTTCGGCGGTGAACGGCCCCATGCCGGCAAAGATGCCGCCGATGCCGAAACCGGTGAAAAAGCTCGCCGCCAGCAGCAGGTCGGGATCGGTGAACTTCACCAGCGCGAACACCGCCGCCGCCCCGATCAGCAGGTAGAGGATGAAGGTCGGACGTCGCCCGAACCGATCGACCAGCGCGGCGAACACGATGAAGCCGGCGAGCGATCCCAGTTGCTGCGTCAGCGTGAAGCCGAGGCTCTTGATGAAGGCGAAGTGCTTGACGGTGACCAGGAAGGTCGGCGTCCATGTGAACACCGCCCAGTAGACATACTGGACGAAGAAGATGAAGCCGAACGCGATCAGCAGGCCCCGCCCGGTCTCGCCGCGAAACAGCGCGCCGACATCGCCGCCCGGGCGCTTCTCGATGCTGCCGCGCAGCCACACCGGCGATTCCGGCGTGTTGCGGCAGAACAGCACCAGCGCCACGATCGGCAGCGCGCCGATGCCATAGACCCAGCGCCAGCCGCCGCTCTCCAGCCCGCCCGACGCCGACGACAGCGCCGCGACCACGGCGATCGCCAGCATCGATCCCAGCGGCAGCCCCATCTGCATCAACGCGCCGCCCTTGCCGCGATGGTCGGGATGCCAGGTTTCGGCGATCAGCGACGCGCCCGCGGTCCAGGCGCCGCCCATGCCGAGACCGCCGATGAGGCGCAGCGCCACCAGCCAGCCGAGCGACGGCGCGAGCACGATCGCGCCGGTGCACAGTGAATAGATCAGGATCGACACGAACAGCGTGCGCACCCGCCCGATACGGTCGGCGACCCAGCCGAACAGGATGCCGCCGACAATGGCGCCGCCAGCGGACACGCTGGTGAGCAGGCCGGCATCGGCGCGGCTGAGCCCGAACACCACCATCAGCGCCGGCGCGGTCAGCGCCAGGACGTAGAGATCGAACACCTCGAACGTCCAGCCGAGCCCGGCGGCGCGCAGCACGCGCCAGGCGTCGCCCGACACTTCGCGATACCACGGCCGCCGCAGCGCGCCGGAACGCGCGGCGACGCCCGTCGATGCGGGAACATCAGTCGATTGCATGGTCTCCTCCCGGTCGGTCATCTCTGGACAGCGGATCGACCGCATGCCCGCGGGACCTTGGTGACAGCTTGTCCGCCGCGGTGCGGCGTTGAAAAGCGCCAATGCGCTGCGTTTCGATTATTGAAACGCGATCGATGCATGGCAGCCGTGATCGCCGCGCGGTCATGCTAGAATCTCGCGCCCATGCTGGCGGCGAACACCGAGCGGTCGCGCAGCACGTTGAACGCGCCGCCCCAGATCGGCAGATAGGCGATCTCGGCGAAGTAGCTCTTGCGGTACTCGGCCCGCAGCGCCACGGACGCGGTGTTGCGGCCCTCGCTGAACGTGCCGTCATACGACCAGCCGGACACGTCCTTGCCATAGCCGCCCGACAGCGTGACATCGAGATCGGTGATGGTCGGCACCGCGTAGGTCAGCGCGCCGCGCAGGCGAAAGCCCCACGCGTTCCTGGTGACGAAGCCGTCCAGCGTGCAGCCGGTGTAGAGCACGCCCGGATTGGCCGGCGGGCAATAGCCATTGACCGGGCCGGACCCGAAGGTGTCGGCGCGCAGGTAGCGGCGCACGGTGGGATCGGGCAGATCATAGACCTGGCGCAGGCCGACCTCGGCGGAGAACGACGCCAGCTTCGCGCCCAGCAGGTTCTCGAACTGCTGGCCGACGGCGAGGTTCAGCGCGCCGGTCTGGTGACGGTCGTAGCCGGTGAAGAACGCGCCGGGCGCGAGCGCATTGAGCTGCCGGCGCAACAGGCTCGGCGCCGACGCCGACACCGCCGCGGTCAGTTCCTCGCCGGCGGGAAAGCCGAGCGCATAGTTCGGGCGGTAGACATACTCTGCCTGCAGCGTCGTCTTGGTGGCGAGCTTGGTCTGCCAGGTGGCGCCGACCATGTCGATGTCGGGTGCGTACACGGTGCGGTACACCGGATTGCCGCCGTCCGGATTGCCCGCGATGAACGGGATCGCCGCTGACGTCCGGAAGGTGCGCGTCAGCTCCGGCAGGGCATTGCGGGCGTTGTAGTGGGCGTAGAACAGCCCGACCTCGCTGTGCAGGGCATCGAGCGCGTAGCGCGCGCCGACGCCGCCCTGCCCCAGCTCGTTGTTCGATGGCGTATCGGCGCGCCCGATCCAGTCGCCGGCGCTCAGCGCCGTGCGATCGGTGACCGTGAACGGCGCGCCGACGATCACGTAGTTGCAGCCCTGCGCGTAATAGTCCGAGGCATAGAAGGTGCCGCAGCCATCATAGGCGTTGCGCGCCGCGCCGAACTGCCAGAAGCCGTCGAGCGACAGCTTCGGCGTCACCGAGAGACGTACCGACGCCGCCGGGAACGGGATCTGGGTTTGCTCGACCGTTGCGCCGGCACGATGCGTTGCGGGGGCATCGACGGGATTGAGCGCCGACAGGCCACCGGCGAGCGAACTACGCAGCCCCCAGGTGATGACCTGATTGCCGACGCGAAAGTCGAGCGGGCGCTCGCCGAGGTCCACGCGGCCGAACGCATAGGCCTCCTGCAGGGCGACACCCGAGAATTTCGAGCGCGACGCGAAGCCGGCATCCGACAGCGGCGTGTTCGGCACGAGGCCGTTGGGATAATTGCCCCATGGCACCGACTGGTCGGCGAGCGTGAAGTCGCGCCAGCCCTTGCCGCGCACGAAGACGCCGAAGTCGTTGTACCTGGCCTCCACCGAGACCCAGCCCTGCAGCGCGGTCGACACCGGCGCGCCCTTCCTGAAGTTGAGCTCGCTGTCGTCGCTGTTGCGGGTGCTGCCGGCGGACGGGACGCCGAGCGTCTTCGCATTCGGGATGGAGGTAAATTGCGGATCGGGATTGGCGGCCCGGACCACGGTGCCGACGCTGGCCGCGCCATGAATGGTGACATCGACGTCGCCGACCTGGAATTGCTGGGCAAAGCCCGCACCCGGCGCCATCGCCAGCAGCGCCACTGATACGCGCGCCGCCGGCGCCCGCAACGCAAACACATCCATCACGTCGTTTCCCCCTCGCGACATATTGACGACAATCGTCAATATGTATTATTTTGTTCATAAATTATTGTTCGGCGAATTATCCGTCAATCTGTACAGATTTCGTCAATATGAGAGGCCGCCATGGCGGAGGACGATCATCTCTATTTCAGCGCCGACGAAGCCGCCGAGCATCTCGGCGTGTCGCGCGCGACGCTGTATGCCTATGTCAGCCGCAAGGGCATCCGCTCGGAAAAGGCCGCGAACGCCAAGGAACGCCGTTACTGGAAAGCCGACGTGCTGGCCGTGCGCGCGGCGAAGGGCGCGCGCGGCATCCGCACCACCGAGGCGAGCGGCATCAGCGCGGTATCGGCGCTGACGCTGATTACGCAGCAGGGCGTGTTCTATCGCGGCGACAGCGCCGCCGAGCTCGCCGGGCACGCCAGCCTGGAGACGACCGCGAGCCTGCTGTGGAACGCGGACGAAGCCGCGGTCTTCACCTCGCGCCTGCCGCGTCTGTCCGGCCGCTTCGGCAAGGTCGCGGCACTGTTCGATCACGATGGCCTCGCCGATCGCGCCAGCGTGCTGTTGCCGGTGCTCGAGGCCGACAATCCGCGCTCGTTCGATCTCTCGCCGCTCGGCATGGCGATCACCGGCGCCGATCTCGTGCGCGCCGTCACCGCGATCCTGCTGCGCCGGACCAAGGTCGGCGCCGAACCGATCCACGTCCAGATCGGCAAGGCCTGTGATCTGTCGAGCGAGTGGACCGACCTCGTGCGCCGTATCCTGGTGCTGTCGGCCGACCACGGCTTCTCGCCATCCGCCTATGCGGTGCGCGCCGCCGCCAGCGTCGGCGTGACGCCTTATCGCAGCGTCGCCGCCGGCCTTGCGCTGGCAGCCGGCCGCTACTCGGCGTTCGGCCGGCTCGATGCGATGTCGCGCTTCATCGACGAGCTGACCGCCACCACCGACCCGCAGAGCGTCATCGTGCGGCGGCTGCGCGAGGGCGAAGAACTGCCAGGTTTCGGCAATGTCGACGTCTATGCGACCGCGGATCCGCGCGCCCAGGCGCTGCTCGCGCAGCTCGACGCAGTGTGCGGCCGCGACCAGGCGTTTCGCCGGCTCAAGGCCGCAATCGCCGTCGTCGGCGACATCAAGGGCCTCAAGCCTGACTTCGCCCTGCCGGCGATGTTCGTCAACCGCCGCATCGGGCTGAACGCCCAGGACTTCATCTGGCTGCTGGGCCGGACGGTCGGCTGGGTCGCTCACTCGATCGAGCAATCCCAGCTCGGCCCGCAGGCCCGCGCGCCCTACACCTATATCGGCGAGCTGCCCGGCAAGGACTGATCAACGCCGCTGCCCGCGCGGCGGAATGGGCGCCATGCATGCTCCGCGCGGCGCAGTGTCGAGAACTCGACACCCATGGGCGGAAATCCGCGCTAGCCTCGACGCGATCGGCCGCCATGGCGGCGGATCACCGGAACCATGCGATGACGCTTCATACCGAAATGCCCGACTTCGGATCCGCCCATTCGCCGAAGTGGCGGATCGCGACAGAAGGGCTCGATGCCGCCGCGCGGCAGATGCTGCTCGACCGCATGCGGTCGATCTCCTATGACGCGCGCGATGCGCTGTTCGACCAGGGCGAGCCCAGCGACACCCTCGTGCTTCTGACCGACGGCCGGGTGCGGCTGTCGCAGACGCTGGACAACGGCGAGGAATTCACCTTCTGCATCACCACGCCCGGCACGCTGCTCGGCCTCGCGGCACTCGTCACCGGCCAGCCGCGCATCCTGTCCGCCACCGCCATCGAGCCGGTGACGGCGGCGCTGATGACGCGGACCGACTTTCTCCACTGCCTGACGGCGCTGCCGCGCTTCCACTGGAACGTGACGCGCCTCCTGGCGATGCTGTCAGTGGAGAGCATCGAGCGCAGCGGCCCGATGGCGCTCGACAGCGCCGCCGTGCGCCTCGGCACCACGCTGAAATCGCTGGCGCGCCCCGAAGATAGCGATCCCGACGGGCGACGCCTCGCCGTCGCCGGCCTCAGCCAGGGCGAACTCGCCCGCATGATCGGCGTCAGCCGCAGCTGGGTCGCGATCGCGCTGGCCCAATTCGAGCGTGACGGCCTGATCGCCCGTCAGCGCGGCCGCATCGTCATCGTCAGCCTGCCGCGGCTCGACGGCTTCATCACCGCGGCGCGCAACGCCTGAGCGCGGGATCGCCAGCCGCGGCATCCGTCAATCAACACCACATCCGCCACCTGGCAAGGAAACGCCATGACCGTCTACATCGTCGCCCAGCTCAAGTTCACCGAACGCGCCCGCTACGACCGTTACCAGGCGCGCTTCTTCGACGTGTTCCGCAAGTTCAACGGCAAGCTGCTGGCCGCCGACGACAAGCCGGTCGTGCTCGAAGGCGACTGGCCGCGCGACAAGATCGTGATGATGGAGTTTCCGGACGCGGCCTCCGCCGACGCCTTCCACGCGTCGCCCGAGTATCAGGAGATCGCCATCGACCGCAAAGCGGGCGCCGACGCCGTCGTGCTGACGGTCCGCGGCCTGCGCTAAGGGCAAACCGCCTCTCTCCCGATCGCCGCCATCAGCATCATCTGCTATGCTGTATGGCCGCAACAGATACGGGCGCGAATGCGAATGAGACGCCGTACGTTTATCTCACTCCTCGGCGGCGCGGCGCTGGCGCCGCTCGCCACGAGGCCGGTCAATGCCGATACCCTCGAAGGCTGCGGTCTGCCAGCCGCACGCGAGGACGGCTGGCCTGCCGTCACCGCTGACGACGCGTCCGTCGACCGCAGCGCGCTGTGCACGATGGCCGACCGGCTCGCGGGCGACAACGATCCTCACATCCATGGCGTAGTGGTAGCGCGCGGCGGCAAGCTGGCGTTCGAGCGCTATTTTCCGGGAGCTGACGAAATTCCCGGCCGCATCTTCGGCCACCGCATCGCCGACGTCGCGTTCGATTCCGACACGCTGCATGCCATGAAGTCGGTGTCGAAGAGCATCGCCTCGCTCGCGGTCGGGATCGCGATCGACCGCGGGCTGATCCCGGGCGTCGACGAACCGCTGTTCAACTTCTTTCCCGAGCTCGCCGACCTGCGCACGCCGGAGAAGGATGCCCTCCGGCTGTCGCATGTGCTGACCATGTCGCTGGGCCTGCGGTGGATCGAGGCGACGGCGGCCACCGGAGACTTCGACAACGACGAGGCACGCATGAACATGGCGCAGGATTCCTGCCGCTATGTCCTTGGCCTGCCCTCGACCGCACCGCCGGGACGGGAATTTTTCTACAACACTGGCGCGCTGACGCTGCTGTCGACCATCATCCGCAAGGCCACCGGCCAGCCGCTCGATGTCTTCGCGCGCGACAATCTGTTCGCGCCGCTCGGCATCACCACCGTGGATTGGGCGCGGGTCAAGGGCGACACCGATGCCGGCGGCGGCTTGCGCCTGCGGCCCCGCGACATGGCCAGGATCGGCCAGCTCGTCCTTGCCGGCGGCCAGTGGAACGGCCGCCAGATCGTGCCCAAGGCCTGGATCGAGGCCTCGACGGCGCTGCAGATCACGGCGACCGACGGCATGTCCTATGGCTATCTCTGGTGGCTCGGCCGCACCCGACTTAACGGTCGTGAGCTCCAGTGGGTCGGCGCGCTCGGCCGCGGCGGTCAGTCGATCCGCATCGTCCCGGAGCTTGATCTCGTGGTCGCGGTCACAGCCGGCTACTACCAGGACTACAGCCCGCGCGCCTTTCAGGCGCAGTACGGCGTTTTCAGGGATGTGGTGCGGGCGACGTCACCCCGGGGTCTGGGGGAACGCGGACGGTACATTCGCCCCTGAAATCAGACGTCAGGCAGTCGGTGCGGCATGTCAGCGATGGGCCAATTTCGGAAGTCCGCCAAATGTCGTTTCTTTGGTCGTCGAAGACCACCAAAGAAAGACCGCCTCGCGGCGGTCTCTCCGGGGCAACCAGTACTTTTGATCAAGCAGCTCGCTTGAACGCCTCCCGTGCCGCCTCATTGGCGCGATCGAAGGCAGCGCGCGTTTCCGTCAAAGCTGCCATAAGTGCGGACCATGACTGGGTCCCGGCCTGGTTCAACTTCTCCAGTTTTTTCTCCGCCTCGACTGCATCTGCGTTCATACGCTTCACGGCGGCGTCGATATCGCCGCGACGCTCAGAAGCGAATTTTTTGGCGTCGCTGCCAAGTTTGTCGGCCGCTTCGCGCCACGCTTTCAATTGGGCATCGGCTTGATGCTTAAACGTCGCCTGCTGGTGCTCGATTTGCTTGCCGAAGCTCTCGACATATGTCTTGACCTCGGCCTCGAACGAGCGCCAGTCATCCTCCAGTTTTGCCTTTGCTTGGATCCAGGCCGCTTCGCTGGCTTCCGACTGCGTCTTCATGGTGTCCCGGAAGTTGTCACGCTGCTTGCGCAGTTCAGCCAGAAACTTCTCAGCCGTGTCGCGGACATCGGCCTGCACCTCGGCTACCTTGCCTTCAAGCGATGTCACTGCGGCGTCCATTTCATCGAGACGCTCCTTGGCCCAAATTGTGAAGAAGTGGAGATTGCTTTGCGTTACCATTTGCTTGTCTCCTCGCACGCCACCTTTGCTAATTAACATGCCGCGCCGATTTATCTTTGATGCAAGTCAACGTCCAAGAAGCTACGAGATCCGAAATGGGTCATGAGCAGACATGTCGGGCGCGCATCCATTTCCACCCACATCAAGCGCCTTCTGATTGCGGTCGGCATGCGGCCCGACCGGACAGGTAGGGACCGCCCATCAGTACTTTCGCTCGCGCCCCAAACGAGGAGACATTCGTCGACAAGGGTACGAAAGTGTTGGTGCCTCCAAAAACCGGCGACGCATCGACGCCGGGGAACCCAACATGCTACGTTCGATCAGTTTGAGGCCAATTCCAGTTGTCTTGAAGTCTCCAATTGCGAGCACCATGAGCACAAGACCTCCCATTTTTCTGCATGCCGGCACTGTCCTTTGGACGCTCGGCGTTCTGTCCCCAATCTCATCGGCTATCGCCGCGTCCGCACCATCTGAGTTCAGGCCACACCTAGGGTGCTACGAAGAAAAGAATGACACCTCTGGAGCCTACATGCAGGGCTTCTGCCTGTTGGATCGCGGTGTTTTATATTCGTACAGGATGGGACATAGGGAAGGCTTCGGAGCATGCGGAAAATATAATGTCCGCACTCGCACTAGGATTATGTTTTGGTGGCCGGGCTCCTCGGATGGAGCGCTCGTTCGCGATCCTGACGTCGGTGATAAGCTGATCAAAGGGACATGCACGTGGCGTGCGGACAAAGTTGACGTTTTGATTCTCTCGAACTGCGAGATGGAGGGCGAATGGAGACGCATCGCCGACGACAAAACCCATTTTAGCCTGAAGGAATGCACGCCACCTTCGCCTGCGGAAGCCTTCGTTTCTGCGGCCGGATTTGGCGATCTCACCACTCTGCAGAAGCTGCTCGCGAGGGGCGTCAACGTCAATGCCGTAGGCGACGGCAACGGCGGCACAGCGCTGATGGCCGCCTCACTCAACCGTCGGACCGATGTCGTTCGGGCTTTGCTCCGCAAAGGCGCCAACGTCAATGCGAAGGATAACCTCGGTCGTACAGCGTTGTTTTGGGGCGCCTCATATGGTCCGCTTGATATCGTTCGAGCCCTGCTTGAGAAAGGTGCTGATGTCAACGCCACGAACGATGACACTATCGGTACGCCACTCACGGCGGCATCTTTTGCCGGCCACCTCGATATCGTTCGCGCCTTGCTCGATAAAGGTGCCGACGTCAACGCCAGGGGCAACAAGAACGGTGGTACGGCGCTGATGGCGGCTTCTGAGCAAAACCACATTGATGTCGTACAAGCGCTCCTCGAAAGCGGTGCTGACGTTAATGCCAGGGGGAGCGATGGCAGAACCGCGCTGAGCGTGGCGAAAGATGACGAGGTTAAGGCCGTTTTGACCCAGGCGGGCGCCACACCATGACGGCCTGATTTTCCTGATTTTGCCTCCCGCCGCGGAGGCCACTACCTAGGGCAGACCGACAATGACCTGAGGTTACTTCGCTTGAGTACGCGACCGACAACTGCTTCTTGCCCATCGCATCATTTGCTGCGGCTGCGCAAAGGTGGTCGGTATCGGTGCAAAGCGGGCATCGCCTACTTTTTATGAATACACGGCCTAGAGCGCGTTCGCTTTTGATGGAATCACGAACGCGCTCTAGTTATTTGTTTTGACGCGTTTTCTTCACGCGAACCGGTGCCCGCTTCGCTCGAAAACGCTCCAGGGCCTTCAAGATCCGCTTGATTGCTGCAACTGACCATCAACGCAACATCACCCCGCCAGCGCCCGCACCGCGGCGATCCCCGGCAAGAAGAAATACGCCCCGCCGCGCACCCGCACGAAGGGTTTCGGCCGCTGCAGCACGAGGTTGGTCGGCCGGCGCTGGATGACGATGGCGCCGTCGTCGACCTGCGCATGGCCGATCGGATCGCTGCCGACATAGAGATCGCCGAAATGGCGGTTGTTGAGCCAGGAGTGCTGGATCATCTCGAACTGCCCGGCGATATCGGCGTTGAGGCAGAGGAACAGCAGGCCGCGCGTGTCGGCGCCGTTGCCCGTCGCCGGAACGAAGCGCTCGCCATACATCCGGCCGCGGCGGATGATGCGATGCATCTTCGACAGCCGCAGCGCGGTGTCGGGATCGGGCCCCTTGCTGTCGCGCGGATTGGCGCGGCGGATATGCGCGCCGACCGGGCACTGCAGGCCGAAGCGATCCTCGAAGTAGTAGAGAAAGTCGTTGCCGCCGCTGTGACGGGCCACCGGATCGGACGGATCGCGGCTATGCGGCGGGGCGAGCGCCAGCGGCTTGCCGGCGCGGGTGCGGCCGACGAGACGCGCGGCAACCCACTCCTCCTTGTCCGCCGCGGCCTCGGTGCCGCCGAGTAGCGACGCCGCCTGCGCCACGAAGGCCTGAAAGGCTGCGACATCCTGCTCGAGCTGGCGCAGCACCAGGTAGCTGCCATTGCGCTTGAGCTCGGAAGGTCCCGCGCCGGTCGCGCGCCCCCGCCGCTCGTTGGCGTAGCCGAACACGAACTCGCCGGCCTTGACGTGATGGATGCGCCGGTCGTCCGGCGTCGCGCGCCGCGCGCGGGGCGAACCTTCGATCACCGGCTGCGAGATGCCGTCGGTGTAGCCGAAGTGCTCCTTGCGGTCGTCATAGACCTCGCCCTGCAGCAGGCGCGGATCGTCGCCGCCGGTCGCGGTGACGCGCAGCGGCTCGGCCGCCTCCGCCATCGCCGCCAGTTCGTCCCCGACCAGCGACGTCAGCGCCAGGCGGTCGGGCGCGAACAGCATCAGCATGCCGTCGATCTCGGCATGGCCGTTCCAGCCGCCCCATGCCCAGGTCGCCGGCGAGCTGTCGCCGAGATCGCCGAGCAGGTTGGTGCGGCGCGACGGCCCGGTCGTCGCATCCGGCGGCGGCGCCATGCCCTCGACGAACTCGACCGAGAAATCCTTGAGCGCCGCGGCGCCCACCGGCAGCTGGCCGAGGCCGCGCGCGGTGAGCGCGAGGTTGATGGCGTGGCGCGCGCTGCCCGTGGCGAGCTTGAGCGCGGCGAGATGCGGCCCGGCGCTGCCGTTGTCCGCCTCGCCGTCGCCCTGCCCGGCGCGCATCAGGCGGCTGGCGAGCTCCCCGAGCCAGCGCCGCGCGGCGTCCGACGACTGCGGGCGAAAGCGAAACAGCACATAGGCCGACAGCGGCAGATGCGGATAGCCGCTCAGCACCAGGCCCTGTACGTCGCCCCACTCGACCTTGTCCATGTCCCCAAACCTTCCTGGCAGTCCGCTACAGCCGCTGGAACACGGCGTCGACCTCGCTCGGCGTCAGGTCCTGCGACAGCGACTGGCGCAGCGAGGTGTTGGCGTTGACGTTGACGACGCTCAGCGTCGGAAAGGCGCTGTACCACACCAGCGTCTCGATCTGGCTCTGCCGCACATAGGCCTTGAACGGCTGCTCGGCCTGGGCGCCACGCCAGAAAAAGAACTTCGTCGGCGGGAAGCCGTAGCGCTTGCCGGCAGCATGGACGAAGGTGTTGCACCAGATCGCGTTCAGCCCCTTTACCGCGGCGAGGTCGATGAACTCGTTGAGATAGCTCTCCCACGCGCCGCCGAAATTATCCAGGAACAGCAGCCGCTGCCCGCCGTCGATCAGCACCCAGCGCGCCGACAGGATGGTCGGGATGCCGCCGAGCTCGCCGCGGTTGAACCAGAACCGCGCCAGCAGGTTCACCGCATGCAGCGCCAGCCATACCAGCAGGCGGCGCAGCACGCCGGGCTTCACATAGGTGAGGCTGGCGAGATGGTTCTGGTAGACGTTGATGCCGCCCTCCTCGCGGGCGTATTTGCGGGCGTTGGCCTGCGCCCGGGCGATCAGCCCGCCCGCATCCGCGAACGTGCTGGCATCGCGCAGCTCGCTGAGGCGGATCAGCAGGAACACGGCGACGCCGACCACATAGGCGGCGAGGATGCCGAGCACCGCATAGATCATCGCCACGAAGCCCGCGGCGAACAGCGCGCGCAGGCTGCCGGCGAGGTGATCGCCGAGCACCAGCGGCGTCTGCCGCGCCACCACCAGCAGCCCCATGACGCAGGTCAGCACCATCAGGTACTGGATGACGTCGAGCGCGGCACGGCGCAGCCGCTCCGGCCGCGCCTTGAACGGCTTCAGCGCCACCGCGAGCTTCAGCGAGGTGGCGACGTGCTGCAGCACGGCCAGCACGACGCCCGTGCCGAGCGCGGCGACGATCGCGGTCGCAACAGCCGCCAGCGCCGCGCGGTCGGGATCGGCGGGGGGCCGCTGCTCCATTCCGGTGATGATCATCACCAGCACCGATCCCGCCATGAACGCCAGCAGCGCTGATCGCAGGATCACCGCGAGCTGCAGCGGCACGCTGAGCCAGAACGACTGGTCGCGCGGATCGCGCGTCAGGCTGCTGAGGATCAGTTCGACCACCCGCACCGCCGCCCAGATCACGGTGACCCCCGCGAGATTGGGCAGCGCCGGGCGCAGCGCCTCGATGAACGGGCCGATCCACGGCAGCGCCGCGGCGACGGCATCGACCACGCCCGCGCCCTGCCGGCCGGCGGTGTTGATCGACTGGGTGATGACGTCATAGAGCGGCCCGGGCCGCAGCGACGGCATGAGCGCGGCGACGATCGCGCCGAGCGCGCAGGCGATCAGCAGCAGCACGCCGCCGGCGACGGCGGCGACGACCGGGCGCGCGGTGACCTCCCAGGGCAGCTGCGGCGGATCGGCTGCCCAGCGCCGCGCCGGATCGGCGCGGATGAACTCGGTGCGGATGGCGTCGAGGAAGCCGCCGATCCGCCCCGGCAGGCGCTGCGCCGCGCGATAGCGCGCGCCGAGGAACGCCACCACGCCGGAATGAACCGCGCTCTCGTCCCTGACCTGCGCCGCCGAGCGGCCGGGATAGCCGCAAAAGTAGGTATCGGCACCGACGTCATGGCGCTCGAAATATTCCTGCACCAGATCCGGCGCGGTCATGCCGGCGGCCGGATAGCCGACGCAATGGTGGAACGCGGCATGCAGCCCGGTCGGCGCGATGCGCAGCAGGTCGCGGAGGAAATCGGCGCGGGTGCCGTCGAACGTCGCCTCGAACACCAGACGCGCCCCGAAGTCCGCTTCCGCCTCGAGGATGACAAAGCTGCAGAAGTGCAGCGTCGCGACCTGATCGAACGGAAACAGCGGCTGGCAGGCGAGCCGGCCATTGGCGAAGTCCGGCGACGGCTCGGCATTGGCGCGCAGGTAGTGCCGGCAGGGCTCGACGCCCGCCGCATCGAGCGGCGCGATGATGGTGACGAAGCTCGGCATCACGCGGCTCCGCGATCGGCGGTACCGGCTTCTTGCCCTGACGCGCCGTCTTCTCGCGAACCGGGATCCACTTCGCTCGAAAACGTCACCGTCAGGCTGCGCGGCGCCGGGCCTTCATAGCGTACCTCGCCGGCCTCGCCCGGGGCGCGGGCCAGCGCCGGCAGGCGCAGCAGCGCCCGCGCGATCTGAAGCAGCACGATGTCGGCGATGTAACGGCCAAAGCAGCTGCGCACACCGACACCGAACAGCACATAAGCGTCCTGCGGCCGGTCGGCGCGGAATTCCGACGGCGCCGGCACCTTCTGCGCATCGAACATCGCCGCCAGCGGCGCGGCGATCACCCGCGTGCCGCCGGGCACGATGCGCGCGCGCGGCGTACCGCCGGCGATCACCGTGTCGCGCGGGCAGTCGCGCACCAGCAGCGGCAGCATCGGGCGGAAACGCAATGCCTCATAGACCAGCTGCTGCAGCGCCGCAGCGGCGGCGGCGTCCTGCGGAGCGCGGTCGAGGCGCGCGGCGGCGTCCCGCGCCAGCTGCAGCCCGTGCGGATGCGCCAGCAACTGATCGACGGCATGCGCGGTGGCGCGCACGATGGTGGCGCCGCCGGTGGCGATGAGGCCGGTGAGATAGCGGCGGATCCAGTCGTCGTCGAACCACGCCGGCTGACCGCCCGCGGCCTGCAGCCGCACCAGACGGGTCAGCAGATTGTCCGGCAGCTGCGCGCCGCGGCCGGCCGCGAGCATCGCCCGGCAGGAGGCGATTTGCGCCAGGATCTGCTGGGTCACGCCGGCCATCGCCTCGCGCGAGCGCGCCCACGGCGCGGAGCCCGCCGGCGGATTGACCATGATGATCCCTGCGAGGTCGGCCATGGCGTCGGCCATCTTCTGTGCGCTGCCATTGAGCGGCGCGACGCCGAAATAGTCGGCCGCGATACGCACCACCACCGGCTCGGCGAGCGCGGCCACCACATCGATCCGCCCGCCGTCCGCCTGCCTGATCTGATCGTCACAGATCTGTGTGACGAGCGCGGTGATCGCCTGCCTGTCGTCGTCCAGCCGCACCGCGCTCTGCAGCAGGCCGCGTTCGACCGCATGCTGCTCGCGCCAGTCGATGGTCATGATGAACTGGCCCCAGGGCATGCCGGGCTCGATGACCTGCGCGAGGTGGAAGTCGTCGAAGCGTCCGAGCACCTCACGAACGTCGTCGGCCTTGGTCAGCCACAGCGTGCCGCGGACCAGCGCCAGCGGCCGCACCCGCCGCAGCAGCGCGAACGCCAGCTTGAGCGGCAGCATGTGGCAGAAGGCGAGGCACAGCAGGCGGTAGACCAGCATGGCGAGCCGCGACGGCGCGGCCGGCGCGCCGTCCGATGGCGCAGCGGAAGTGGCGACAACGGGCGTGCCGAACACGGCGTCGACCTTCGAGACATTGCTCATCACCTGATCCTCAAACCCCTGCCTGAAATCCACATCATCAAATCACATGCCAGTATCACCGCCATGATGCCGCGGCCCGCGCGCATGCTAAAAAAGAGCGTGATGCGCACGATCACCACAGGCTGAAAACGCGCGGTGCCGTGGCACGCTATCATCGCGGCTGCGCGACGGCCAAGAGCGCGCATCCCTGCAGCGGCCGAACGCCGCGCGGTTTGCGGCGAAGGGTTGCCGAGGCCTCAACGGCCTCCGCCACGCATCTGGAATGACGATGAAAAACAACGCTGTGCCCCTGTCGACCGCGGCCTTTTCGGCACGGCGTTTCGCGGCTACTGTCCCCTCGTCCGACGCCCGGTCTTTGGTCACGCGAGCGGCGCTTCGGTTCAACGCCGCACGAGCCGCCCCGCACAGGGCACCACCAGGACGATGCCTCAGGACACCACCCGCCTCGACAGCAAGGTCGCCTTTCTCAGCGGCCATCCGATGTTCAGCGACATCGATCGCGGCGCGCTGGTGCAGCTGTGCCACTACGCCAAGACGCGCAAGTACCGCAAAGGCGCCGTCGTGTTCTCCAAGGGCGATCCGGGCGACCGGCTGCTGGCGGTGATGAGCGGCACGGTGAAGATCGGCATCTCGGCGGCGAGCGGCCGCAGCACCATCTTCAACCTCGTCGGCGCCGGCGAGCTGATCGGCGAGATCGCCTTCCTCGACGGCTCGCCGCGCACCGCGGACGCGGTCGCCAACTCCGCCTGCGAGATTCTCTCGTTCGACAAGCGCGACTTCCAGCCGTTCATGGCGAGCCAGCCGGCGCTGCTGCTGAAGTTCATCGACCTGCTGTGCCGGCGGCTGCGCTGGGTCAGCCAGCATGTCGAGCAGATCGGCCTGCCCGACCTGCAGACCCGCCTCGCGCGGACCCTGATCCGGCTCGGCGCGCGCGATCCGTCCGCGGCGGCGAACGGCAAGGTCGCGGTCACCCAGCAGGAGCTCAGCGAGATGATCGGCATGTCGCGCGAGAGCATCAACCGCCAGCTCCGCGCCTGGGTGGCGCAGGGCTGGCTGCAGCTCGGCCACGGCCATGTGATCGTGCGCGACCACGCGGCGCTGCAGGCGACCGCAGCCGAGGACGCCCCGGCCGGCTGACCGGCGCGGCTCAAGACCGACAAGCCTTTGAGATTTCATCTTAATTCCCTACATCGCGGCGGTGCCGGGCGGTCTGGCGCGGATCCTGCGCCGCGCCTGCCTCCACACCCCGCGCGATAGGAAAAATCCTAATCCGACGAGTCTGTTAGCAAGTGTGAGCCAGCTCACATTCGCTGCCCGGGATTTGCTCTAGTGTGCTGAACGCGAAGTTCCTGCGATTGTGCGGCAGGCTCATTCAGGAACTTCGCGTTCATAAAGCACACTAGAAATATAGAGTTGCTAGTGTCCTGATCGGTTCGCAAGTTCGTACGGAGGTTGCTGCAAATGCAGCGAACTTGCGAACCGGGACACTAGGTCAGGGTCTGCAATGAACCTGGAGGCCCCCATGACCTGGCATCCTCTCCCGACGGACAGCGACCGATCCGGCGACGCCTGGATCGTCGGCCTGCTCGCGAGCTGCAGCCTGGCCGCCGTGATCCTCGCGCTGGTGATCGCCACCCGTCCGCACAGCGGCAGGCTCGCCTCCGAGATCGCAGCGGCCGAATTTCCGGTCGTGCGCGCGGCCCCGGATACCGCCGCCCCCGGCCCGCGGGGACCCACCCGCCTCGCCGCCCGGCAGTAAGCAGACACCGGACGGACCCGCCCGGACCTCGGAACGACGACGCTCACAACAACAACCCCGCCGCACACAGGCGACGAGCATTCGGGAGCCCCGTCATGCGCAACGATCTGAACGCCAACGCTCCGCAACTGACCGATCAGGCGCTGTTCTGGCCGACTTTCCTGGTGTTCGCCGCCCTGCTGGTCGGAACCTATGTGGTCACCGCGCCGCCCGGCGGCGACATGATCGAAGCGCTGTTCTCCGGATCGGGGCCTTCGACCGCCGTGAGCGCGCTCAAGGTGGCGCTGCTCGGCGCATGAGGGGATCGGGGGCGTTCAGCCGCATGGCCGCGGCCGGTTTCGGGAGTGACACGTGTTGAGCAACAAACTGGACAAACGGCTTAGCCATGAAAAGAGCCCGCTCACCGATCGGGCGATCTTCTGGCCCGCCTTCATCATCTTCGTGATGCTGCTGATCGGACTCTACATCATCACCTCGCCGCCCGGCTCGGAGGTGGTGCGGTTCCTGTTCAGCACCTGAACTCAAGAGCCGGCCGGCGCGTCGCGCGACCTCTCCGCACGCGCCGTCCGGCCCGGCAATGACCCCGCGAAGATGGCCCTTCGCAGGTCAGGTCCGGCATCCGGGATGGCCTCCACCCCGGATGCCGGACAAACGACGCCGGAGCCCGATGCAGTCCCACCACTGCACCGGGCTCTTCTTTTTTTTCGCGTGGCGCGATCAGGCGCATCGTTGCGGCCGAAACACGCACGATGCCGCGGCGCGGTGGAGGAACATCCGTTCGCTCGCAGACAATGATTGACTGCCATCGGCATTGGGCATTCAATATTGCAAGTGAGTTCAGATCCCGGGCCGACTCGATGTTCGCGCGCTTGAGGATGCTTCTGGTCAGATGGATCAGCCCTTCGCCGGCGCGGACGTATGATGATTGCCCGTTCGATCCCGCCGAACTGGCGCGGCTGATCCGCCGCGGCCATCACGCCGATTTTCTCCACATCGCACGGGTGCTGTCGGCCCGTACCGCGCCACCGCCTGCCGCACCGCCGCCACGCCGTGGCGGCGGCCGCTCCCGCTCCAAGCTGCCGCAACCCAAACTGCCACAGTGAATGCCATGTGCCCGGCGACCACCGCCGAATCCATCAGCTGCCTTGTCGGATGACCAGCGCTTTCGCGCCGCCCGCCGACATCTGGTCCGACTGGATCCTGCATCACCGCAGCGGCGACGATCCGGATGATGCCGTCGTGCGCGCCAACCTGACCCGCTCCGCCGATCGCGTGCTCGACGGCGCGGCGCTCGGCCCGGACATGGTGCTCGCCGACATCGGCGCCGGCGAGGGACTGGTGGCGTTCCGTGCCATCGAGCGCATCGGATCATCGCTGCAGGTGATCCTCACCGATATTTCTCCCGCGCTGCAGGCCCATGCCGAGGATCTCGCGATCCAGCGCGGCGTCCACGGCCAGTGCCGCTTCGTCGCCGGCCCCGCCGACGACCTCGCGCCCATTGCCGATGGCAGCGTCGATGCGGTCGTCACCCGCGCGGTGCTCGCCTATGTCACGGACAAGCCGGCGGCGCTGGACGCGTTTCACCGCATCCTCAAGCCCGGCGGCCGGCTGTCGCTGGCGGAGCCGGCGCTCCATGACGAGGCGTTCGAGGTGATGGCGCTGAAGCAGCGGCTCGAGGCTTCCGCGCAAGCGGGCGAGAAACCCGATCGCATCCTCGAACTGATGCACCGCTGGAAGTCCGCATACTACCCTGACACCCCGGCGGCGATGGCCAACAATCCCATCACCAACACCACCGAACGCGATCTGTTCCGGCTGGTCGCGGCCGCCGGCTTCGCCGACACCCATCTCGAGCTGCATCTCGACGCCGCGGAGAGCCGCATCACGTCATGGAAGACGTTTCTCGACATCGCCCCGCATCCCTGGGCGCAACCGCTGCGCCGGCTGCTGGCCGAGCGCTTCACCGCCAAGGAGCGCGTCGTGTTCGAACAGACGCTGCGGCCGCTGGTGGAAACGCAGCGCCTGCCCGCCACCAGCCGCATGATCTATGTCACAGCCACCAAACCCGGCGCCGAACAATAAGCCTTTCCCAACAGGGGCCAGCCATGTCCCCTCGCCCGGTCTCGCCGGACGCGTTGCGCGCGTTCGCCACCGCAGCCTGTCGCGCCGCCGGCCTGCCGGAGGACGATGCGTGGCTCAGGCCGCGCTGTGCTGCAGCCGGCGGCGCGCCGAGAGCAGCGCGATCAGCGGCATCTCGACGATGCGGCTGAACAGCAGTCCGGAGCCGATCAGGGCGGCGAGCATCACGACGAGCGTCACAGGCTGCGGCAGCAGCATCGCGAGGCCGGTGGCGAACAGCGCCTTGGCATAGACCGACAGCAGCGGCAAGTGCACGAGGTAGATCGAATACGATGCGTCACCGATGGCGTCGAGCACGCGCGGCGCCCGCAAGCCGTGGGCGCGTTCGAAACTGCAGGCGCCGAGGATCGCGATCGCGCTGCTGAGGCCGAACGCCAGGATCGCCGCATCGGCGGGCCACGGCTGCGCCGCGAGCACCTGATGCGCGCCGGTGCCGAGGAAAACCAGCGCGCCGGCGACGGCGACGAGGCCCGGCGCCGGGCAGCGCCATGTGCGATGCAGATAGGCGGCGGCGATACCGAACATGAACAGCAGGTTGTTGGCCGACAGCACCACGCGTAGCGCCGAGTCGCCGCCGCCGGCAAGGGTGTGGACGAGGCAGGCGAGCTGCCAGCCGATGAACAGCGTGACGCCGATGCGGGCATTGAGAATGCACACCGCGAACACCAGATAGAACAGCACCTCGTGCTGCAGCGTCCAGGCGACGCTGAGCACCGGCTCGCGCTGCACCGGCAGCAGCAGCACCGAGGCGACGATATGACCGAGATCGCGTTCGCCGACCGTGCCGAGCGCCGGCGCGGCGAACAGCGCCGCCAGTAGCGCGGCCAGCACCACCCAGTAGGTCGGATAGACGCGGACCAAACGTTTGGCGGCAAAGCGGCGGACGCGCTCGGGCATGCCGACATCTGCCGCATGGATGTGGGCGATGATGAAGCCGCTCAGCACGAAGAAGAACTGCACGCCGGCATTGCCGAAGCCGAGCAGCGGCGAGAAGGCATGGGGAAAATACTTGTCGACGCCCCACAGCGAGTTGTTGAGGTGGAACAGCACCACGCCGACGGCCGCAAGGCCGCGTCCGATCTGCAGCGCGCGCAGCGGCGAGGCGCCGGCCGGCGCCGCTGCGATGTTCGCCGCCGGCGCGCGATCCGCGCCGTGCCGCAAACGAAAATCATGTCGCGGCGCATGCAAGGTGCGCGGCGCGTGGGTGGCGTGTCGCATCGGACTGCTTGGCGTGACGGGCCCTGTGCCCAGTGTCTCACGACCCTATCGCGGACGCCGTGGCCCCGCCAAGCGACATCCCCGTTCATCGTAAACGGACGGAGAAACAATCCGAAATAAAACCAGAGGGTTAGGAAGGGTAAGTGCTCACCGCCCCGGTCCGCCGGGGCGGTGAGCCGCCCGGTCAGGGATCGACGCTCTCGATCTGGCGGTTCACCATCAGCGCCACCACTGTGCAGATCGCTCCCGACAGCAGATAGGCGCCGGCCGAGAGCAGCCCGAAGCGGCTCGACAGCAGCAGCGCCACCAGCGGCGCGAAACCCGCGCCGAACAGCCAGGCGAGATCCGAGGTGAGTGCAGACGCCGTATAGCGATTCTGCAGTGCGAAGCTCGACGCCACGGCGCCCGACGACTGGCCAAACGACAAGCCGAGCAGCACGAAGCCGAGCACCATGAACAGCCCCTCGCCGACATCGCCGCCGTCGAGCAGCTGCGGTGCGAAGCCGCTGAACACCGCGATCGCCACCGCGGAGACCGCGAGCAGGGTGCGGCGGCCGTAGCGGTCGGCGAGCATGCCCGAGGCGATGATTGCCAGCACGCCGGCGACCGCGGCGATCGCCTCGATCACCAGGAAGCGCGCCGGCCCCTGGCGGGTGAACAGGAACACCCAGGACAGCGGGAACACCGTGACCATGTGGAACAGCGCGAAGCTCGCCAGCGGCGCGAACGCCCCGATCACGATGTTGCGCCCCTCGGTGCGCAGCGTCTCGCGCACCGTCGCCGGCTGCAGCTCGCGGCTCACGAACAGCCTTTCGAACTCCGGCGTCACCACGATGCGCAGCCGCGCGAACAGCGCCACGACGTTGATGGCGAAGGCGACGAAGAACGGATAGCGCCAGCCCCAGTCGAAGAAATCCTCCGACGACAGATTGGCGACGAAGAACGCAAACAGCGCGCTCGCCACCATCAGGCCGAGCGGCGCGCCGAGCTGCGGGATCATCGCATACCAGCCGCGGCGCTGCTGCGGGGCATTGAGCGCCAGCAGCGAGGCGAGACCATCCCAGGCGCCGCCGAGCGCGAGACCCTGGCCGATCCGGAATGCGGCCAGCAGGATCGCAGACCACACGCCGACCTGGTCGTAACCCGGCAAAAAGGCGATCGCCACCGTCGAGGTTCCCAAAAGGAACAGCGCGATGGTCAGCTTGACGCCGCGGCCATGGGCGCGGTCGACCGCCATGAAAATCATCGAGCCGAACGGCCGCGCGACAAACGCGAGTGCGAAGATGGCGAACGACCACAGCGTGCCGGTCAGTGCATCGAGATGCGGGAACACCAGCCTCGGGAACACCAGCACGGAAGCAATGGCGTAGACGAAGAAGTCGAAGAACTCGGAGGTGCGGCCGATGATGACGCCGATCGCGATCTCGCCGGGATTCACCGCGCCATGGCTGGCCGTGTGCCCTGCGCCCAGCGGCGATGACGGCAGCGCCGTGGTGTCCGTGCTCATGCAAACTCCTTCAACATCAGTGCGACCGCCCGGCATCAGCCAAACGCCAGCGCAGCGCCGATCTCTGCGACCGGCACCGTCACGTGGCCGCTCGCGCCGGACCAGATCCGGCGGGCAGCCTATCGCCCTATCTCGCCGATGCGGCGCGTGGCGGGGATTGGGCAAATTGTCCAATGTCGGCTGTCCGGCCCGGTCGGTAGCGGTGGAGTGCAATCTTCATCATCGACAGGACTCAAGGTCGTGACCCGTTTTCGCCTGCTCGCCCTGCTGCCGCTCGCGGCGCTCCTCTCCGGCTGCGACGCCGTGGTGCTGAACCCCTCCGGCGACATCGCCCTGCAGCAGCGTGACCTCGTGGTCATCTCCACCGTGCTGATGCTGCTGATCATCATCCCGGTGATGAGCCTGATCGTGCTGTTCGCCTGGCGCTACCGCGCCTCCAACACGGCGGCGCGCTATGAGCCGGACTGGGCTCACTCGACACAACTGGAACTGGTGATCTGGTCGGCACCTCTCCTCATCATCATCTGTCTCGGCGCCATCACCTGGATGGGCACCCACCTGCTCGACCCGTTCCGCCCGCTTGGCCGTGTCGCCGAGAACCGGCCGATCGCCACGGAAGCGACGCCGCTCGAGGTCGAGGTTGTCGCGCTCGACTGGAAGTGGCTGTTCATCTACCCCGAGCAGGGCATCGCCACGGTGAACGAGCTCGCCGCCCCGGTCGACCGTCCCATCAGCTTCCGCATCACCGCCTCGTCGGTGATGAACTCGTTCTACGTCCCCGCGCTCGCCGGCCAGGTCTACGCCATGCCCGGCATGGAGACCAAGCTGCAGGCGGTGATCAACAAGGCCGGCACCTATGGCGGCTTCTCGGCCAACTACAGCGGCGCCGGCTTCTCCGGCATGCGCTTTGCGTTCCACGGCCTGTCGAACGGCGATTTCGACAAGTGGATCGCGCGCGCCAAGGCTGACGCAGGCAAGCTCGACCGCCCGACCTATCTCGCGCTCGAGCGCCCGAGCGAGAACGTCCCGGTGCGCCGCTACGGCACCGTCGAGGCCGGCCTGTTCAAGGCGATCCGCAACATGTGCGTCGAGCCCGGCAAGATGTGCATGAGCGAGATGATGGCGATCGACGCGCGCGGCGGCCTCGGCCTCGAAGGCCTCAAGAACGTGCTGGCGCTGCAGTATGACAAAAACGCCCGCCGCGGCACCCCGCCCGACGGCGTGCGCACCTATGTCGCCGGCATTTGCACGCCCGACGACACCGACGGCTCCGCCAGCGCGACGCCGCTGCGCCCGCGCAGCGCGACGCCGATCCTCGGCCTCGGCCTGCCGCGCCCCGACGCCACCCCGTTCCGCTTCGACAGCTCCGCGCGAACCTCGCGCGCGGCCACCAACTCCTGACCGGACTGTTCCCGATGCTCGCCAATCCTGATCTCGCCAAGCTGATCTTCGGTCGCCTGACCTGGGATTCGCTGCCGTTCCATGAACCGATCCTCATCGCCACCTTCGCGGTGGTGGCGATCGGCGGCGTCGCCGTGGCCGGCGCCGTCACCTACTTCCGGCTATGGGGCTACCTGTGGCGCGAATGGTTCACCACCGTGGACCACAAGCGCATCGGCATCATGTACATGATCCTCGGGATCGTCATGCTGCTGCGCGGCTTCGCCGACGCCCTCATGATGCGGCTGCAGCAGGCCATCGCCTTCAACGGCTCGGAAGGCTATCTCCCGGCCCATCACTACGACCAGATCTTCACCGCCCATGGCGTGATCATGATCTTCTTCGTGGCGATGCCGCTGGTGACGGGCCTGATGAACTACGTGGTGCCGCTGCAGATCGGCGCCCGCGACGTCTCCTTCCCGTTCCTCAACAACTTCTCCTTCTGGATGACGACGTCAGGCGCGGTGCTGGTGATGATGTCGCTGTTCGTCGGCGAGTTCGCCCGCACCGGCTGGCTCGCCTACCCGCCGCTTTCCAACCTCGGCTACAGTCCCGATGTCGGCGTCGACTACTACATCTGGGCGCTGCAGATCGCCGGCGTCGGCACGACGCTGTCGGGCATCAACCTCATCGCCACCATCGTCAAGCTGCGGGCGCCGGGCATGACCATGATGCAGATGCCGGTGTTCACCTGGACCTCGCTGTGCACCAACGTGCTGATCGTCGCCTCCTTCCCGGTGCTGACGGCGGTGCTGGCGCTGCTGTCGCTCGACCGCGTCATCGGTACCAACTTCTTTACCAATGACTTCGGCGGCAATCCGATGATGTATGTCAATCTCATCTGGATCTGGGGCCATCCCGAAGTCTACATCCTGGTGCTGCCGGCGTTCGGCATCTTCTCGGAAGTGACCTCGACGTTCTCCGGCAAGCGGCTGTTCGGCTACACCTCGATGGTCTACGCCACAGTGGTCATCACCATCCTGTCGTACCTCGTGTGGCTACACCACTTCTTCACCATGGGATCGGGCGCGAGCGTCAACTCGTTCTTCGGCATCACCACGATGATCATCTCGATCCCGACGGGCGCCAAGATCTTCAACTGGCTGTTCACGATGTACCGCGGCCGCATACGCTTCGAGCTGCCGATGATGTGGACGGTGGCGTTCATGCTGACCTTCGTGATCGGCGGCATGACCGGCGTGATGCTGGCGGTGCCCCCGGCCGACTTCGTGCTGCACAACAGCCTGTTCCTGATCGCCCACTTCCACAACGTCATCATCGGCGGCGTGGTGTTCGGCATGTTCGCCGGCATCAGCTACTGGTTCCCCAAGGCGTTCGGCTTCAAGCTGGCGCCGTTCTGGGGCAAGGTGTCGTTCTGGTGCTGGGTGGTCGGCTTCTGGGTCGCCTTCACCCCGCTCTACGTGCTCGGCCTGATGGGGGTAACCCGGCGGCTGCGGGTGTTCGACGATCCGTCGTACCAGATCTGGTTCGTGATCGCCGCGGTCGGCGCCGTCCTGATCCTGATCGGCATCGCCGCCTTCCTGCTGCAGATCGCCGTCAGCATCCGCGACCGCAAGGCGCTGCGCGACGTCACCGGCGATCCCTGGAACGGGCGGACGCTGGAATGGGCGACGTCGTCGCCGCCGCCGGCCTACAACTTCGCGTTCACGCCGGTGGTGCACGACCTCGACGCCTGGTGGGACATGAAGGCGCGCGGCTATATCCGGCCGCTGGAGGGCTTCCGCGCCATCCACATGCCGTCCAACACCGGCGCCGGCATCATCCTCGCCGGCATCTCCACCGCGATCGGCTTTGCGCTGATCTGGCACATCTGGTGGCTCGCGGCGGTCGGCTTCGCCGCACTGCTCGTCACCGCGATCGGCCATACCTTCAACTATCACCGCGATTTCCACATCAAGGCCGATGACGTGATCCGCACCGAGAACGAACGCACCCGCCTGCTCGCGGAGACCGCACGATGACAACCCACGTTTCCCCCGCCGCCACCACGCCGGACGGCAAGCCGGTGTTCTACCTCGTCGACGAACCGCATCACGCGGAAGGCGGCAGCACGCTGCTCGGCTTCTGGATCTACCTGATGAGCGACTGCCTCATCTTCGCGATGCTGTTTGCGACCTATGGCGTGCTCGGCGGCAGCTATGCCGCCGGCCCCGCACCGAAGGACCTGTTCGAGCTGCCGCTGGTGGCGCTCAACACCTCGATGCTGCTGCTGTCATCGATCACCTACGGCTTCGCCATGCTGGCGATGATGCAGAACCGCACCGGCCAGGTGCAGGCCTGGCTCGCCATCACCGGGCTGTTCGGCGCGGCGTTCATCGGCATCGAGCTCTACGAGTTCTCGCACCTGATCCATGAAGGTGCGACACCGCAGCGCAGCGCCTTCCTGTCGTCGTTCTTCACCCTGGTCGGCACCCATGGCCTGCACGTCACGTTCGGCCTGATCTGGCTGGTGACGCTGATGGTGCAGGTGGCGCAGCGCGGCCTGATCGCCGCCAACCGCCGCCGCCTGATGTGCCTCAGCATGTTCTGGCACTTCCTCGACGTCGTCTGGATCGGCGTTTTCACCCTGGTCTACCTGATGGGAGTTCTGCGATGACCACCGACGCACACGCCAGCCATGGTGGCACCCATGATGCCGCACACCATGGCGACGACGGCCACGATCACGGCTCGCTGCGCTCCTACCTGACCGGCTTCGGCCTCTCGGTGGTGCTGACCGCGATTCCGTTCTGGCTGGTGATGACCAACGCGCTCGGCAACACCAACCTCACCGTGCTCGCGGTGATGGCGTTCGCGGTGGTGCAGATCGTCGTCCACATGGTCTACTTCCTGCACATGAACGCCCGCTCCGAGGGCGGCTGGACCATGATGGCGCTGATCTTCACCCTGATCATCGTGATCATCGCGCTGAGCGGCTCGCTGTGGGTGATGTACCACCTCAACACCAACATGATGCCGATCCACGACATGCGGCAGATGCCGTGAGCATATTTGCTCCCGCCAACGACAACGTCCACGCGCCGGCCCCGGCCGGCGCGCAGGCGTCGTCGCGGGCGCGGGGCAGCCGCAATCCCCTGATGCTCGCCGTGCTGGGCACGCTCGCCGGCGTCGGCATCGCCGGCCTCACCGCGCTCGGCGTGTGGCAGGTCGAACGCCGCGCCTGGAAGCTCGACCTGATCGACACGGTCGAACAGCGCATCCATGCCGCCCCGGTGACGGCCCCCGGCCCCGCCGCGTGGCCGGCAATCACACCGGCGAGTGCCGCCTATCGCCGCGTGACGGTGCGCGGCCACTATCTCAACGACCGTGAGACACGGGTGCAGGCGGTGACCGACCTCGGCCCCGGCTTCTGGGTGGTGACGCCGCTCATCACCGACGCCGGCTTCACCGTGCTGGTCAACCGCGGCTTCGTGCCGACCGAGCGGCGCGATCCGGCGACACGCCAGAACGGCGACATCGCCGGCCAAACCGCCGTCACCGGGCTGTTACGCCTGACCGAGCCGAAAGGCGCGTTCCTGCGCGCCAACGACGCAGCCACTGACCGCTGGTACTCCCGCGACGTCGCGGCCATCGCCGCCGCGCGCGGGCTCGGCACGGTGTCGCCCTATTTCATCGATGCCGACGCGGCGGACCTCCCCGGCGGCGCCCCCCGCGGCGGGCTGACGGTCGTGGCCTTCCCCAACAACCATCTCGTCTATGCCCTGACCTGGTTCGCGCTCGCCGCGATGCTGGCGGGCTTGAGCGCCTTTGTGACGCGCGACGAGTGGCGTAGAATGGCCGAACGGCGCCCGAATCCACGGCGCGGGGTCCGGACCTGATGCAGCGGCGTCCCGGCGACCGCCGCGGCGAACGCGTGCCACCCAACTTGCGGTCGATTCCTGTGATGCTGATCTTGTGATGCTGATCTTGCGATGCTGACAAAAACCCCGGACATCGGCGCCGACCCGGCCGCGCCCGCCGCGGCGCGGCCACCGCGCCGCGCGCTGCTGCTGCCCGACGACACCACCAACCGCAAGAACATCCTGCTGCTGATCCAGCTGCGCTGGATCGCGGTGGTCGGCCAGATCGCGACCATCGCCGTGGTGCAGTTCGGCCTCGGCATCAAGCTGCCGCTGGTGCCGATGGGCACGGTGCTCGCCGCCCTCGTTGCCCTCAACCTCGCGAGCCTCGCCTGGCTGCGCAACCGCACCCATGTCAGCAACCGCGTGCTGCTGATGATGCTGCTGCTCGATGTCGCCGCCCTCACCGCCCAGCTCTATCTCAGCGGCGGCGCCACCAATCCGTTCATCTCGCTCTACCTGCTGCAGGTGACGCTGAGCGCCGTGCTGCTCGACACCCGCTCGACCTGGGCGATCGTCGCCGTCACCTGCTGGAGCTTCGTCGGACTGACGCTGCAGCACCGCCCGCTGGAGCTGCCGCCGGGCTCGATCGGCGACCTGTTCACGCTGCACATCGCCGGCATGGTGGTGTGCTTCGCGCTCGACGCCGCGCTCCTCGTCGTGTTCATGACCCGCATCGCCCGCAACCTGCGCGAGCGCGACGAACGCCTCGCCGCGCTGCGTCAGCATGCGGCGGAGGAGGACCACATCGTGCGCATGGGCCTGCTCGCCTCCGGCGCGGCCCACGAGCTCGGCACGCCGCTGGCGTCGCTGTCGGTGATCCTCAGCGACTGGCGGCGCATGCCGGCGCTCGCCGCCGACCCGGACCGGCTGCAGGAGATCGACGAGATGCAGGCCGAGCTCAAGCGCTGCAAGACCATCGTCACCGGCATCCTGCTCGCCGCCGGCGAGGCGCGCGGCGATGCGCCGCGCGTCACCACGGTCAACACCCTGCTCGCCGAGTTGATGGCGGAATGGCGAGCCGCCCGCGCCGCCCCCACCCTCGCCTACGAGAACGCGTTCGGCGCCGACGTCCAGATCGTCACCGACACCGCACTCAAGCAGGTGGTGTTCAACGTGCTCGACAACGCGCTGGAGGCATCGCCGCACTGGCTGAACTTCTCGGCCTCGCGTGACGGCGACATGCTGGTGCTCAAGGTGCGCGACATGGGGCCGGGCTTTGCGCCCGACATGCTGGCGCAGCTCGGCAAGCCCTACCAGTCGAGCAAGGGCCGCCAGGGCGGCGGCCTCGGGCTGTTCCTGGTGGTCAATGTGGTGCGCAAGCTCGGCGGCACGGTGTCGGCAGCGAACCGACCGCAGGGCGGCGCCGTGGTCACCCTCACCCTGCCGCTGGCGGCGCTGGCGATCGGAGCACGCCCCCATGACAAGTGATCTCGCGACGGAGGCCGACGACGCCGCCGAGCGGCTGCTGGTGATCGTCGAAGACGATGCCGGCTTCGCCCGCACGCTGAAGCGCTCGTTCGAGCGCCGCGGCTACCGCGTGCTGCATGCGGAAGGGTTCGAGGCGCTGACGGACATTCTCAAGGACGAGCAGCCCGGCTACGCGGTGGTCGACCTCAAGCTCGCCGGCGCCTCGGGCCTCGCCTGCGTCGAGGCGCTGCACAGCCACGATCCGGACACCCTGATCGTGGTGCTGACCGGCTATGCCAGCATCGCCACCGCGGTGGAGGCGATCAAGCTCGGCGCCTGCCACTACCTCGCCAAGCCCTCCAACACCGACGACATCGAGGAAGCCTTCACCAAGGCCGAAGGCAATGCCAAGGTCGCGCTCACCGAGCGGCCGACCTCGATCAAGACGCTGGAGTGGGAGCACATCCACCAGACCCTGGTCGAGACCGACTTCAACATCTCCGAGACCGCGCGCCGCCTCGGCATGCACCGCCGCACCCTGGCGCGCAAGCTCGAGAAGCGGCAGGTCAAATAGCCGGGGTTCAGCGGCCCCGCCGGCGCACGGCCGCAGCGGGCATGCGGCCCGAAAGCAACAGGTTCCCAAAATGCGAGCCGCGGCCGGTCCGGTCGCTGGACAGCGGCCGGGTTGCGCGCCCTAAGTACGTCCGTTTGGTGATTTCCGTT
Organism: Bradyrhizobium sp. 2TAF24; assembly: GCF_052115025.1. NCBI lineage: Bacteria > Pseudomonadati > Pseudomonadota > Alphaproteobacteria > Hyphomicrobiales > Nitrobacteraceae > Bradyrhizobium > Bradyrhizobium sp. 2TAF24. Next base: position 129,962 of record NZ_JBFRFW010000012.1, read on the forward strand.
GCCGTCGTCGCCTCTCCGGCAGGCATTCCGCCGCCCGAAGCCACGGCCTTGTCATAGTGAGCATGAGCGGACCTGCAACCCCGAGGCGATTCCTGCACCAGCGCACCGCGCTGGCGTGGCTGCTCGTCTTCGGCTTGCTGATCAAATCCGTCCTGACCGCGATGGCCGGGCATCCGGCCGGACTGGACACGTCCTTCGCCATCGTGTGCCAGCACGACGAGGGACAGAGCGGCAGGACCGACGCTCCGGCGGCACCAGGAGAGCTGGATCTCAACGACTGCTGCTCGACCTGCGCGCTGCTGGAGGCCGGGCATGCCGCGTTGCCCCCGCCGCTCGCTCCCGAGCTCCGGCTGCGCGTCGCGACATCGACGCGCATCGACATCATCGCCGACGTGCTGCCGGCCGCGCTCCGCCAGGCCGCCCCTTACAGCTCCCGCGCACCGCCAAGGATCTGACGCCGTCCTGCGTCGCCGGCTCGCCAGAGCCGTTCCTTGTCCCGGGTCGACCTTGCGCGGTTGATCCGTTTTGCGGAGCCACAGCCATGCGCAAACCTTCGACCCACGCGACGATGAGCGTCGCATCCTCGACATCGTTCCCGTCCTCCTCCCGCCCGCTGACAATCAGGCTGCTTGCCATCGTGTTGCTGGCGCTGGCGCCACTGATCGTGTTCGTGCCGTCGGCGGCCAACGCCTGCGCCTGCGGCTGCAGCGTGTTCGACGTCGGCGGCGGGCTGCTGCCCCAGGAAGACGACCATGGCGGCCGCGTCTTCACCGAGTGGTGGCACGCCAGCCAGAACCGGAACTGGATCGGCAGCTCCCGCGGCCCAGCCGACGCCAACAACGACAAGCGCGTGGTGACCGACTGGGTCACCGCGGGCCTGCAGTACATGTTCAACCGCGAGTGGGGCATCTCGATCCGCGTCCCCTATGTCAGCCGCGCCTTCACCACCGACACCGGAGCGCCCCCCGACGGCGCCGGCATCCAGACGTTCAACTCACGCAGCATCGGCGACATCGAGATCATGGGCATGTACACCGGCTTCTCGTCGGACATGTCCACCGGCATCATCTTCGGCCTGAAGCTGCCGACCGGCACGTTCACCGCGCAGGGGCTGGACCGCGATACCCAGATCGGATCGGGCAGCACCGACCTGATCCTCGGCGCCTTCCATCGCGGCATGATCAGCGGCGACAATGCCTGGCAGTACTTCACCCAGGTGCGCTGGCTGCAGCCGTTCCTGTACCAATCGGCCTACAATGCCGACGCCAACGCCGTCCTGCTCTACAAGCCGGGATACCAGATCGACGGCGCGGCAGGCGTGGTCTACAATAACCTCTACAACGTCGCCGGTTTCGACAAGATCGCCCCGCTGCTGCAGATCATCGTGTCGCATCGCCAGCGCGACAGCGGCCCGGCAGCCGATCCGCTCAACAGCGGCTTCGATCGCATCATGATCTCGCCGGGCATCGAGTTCACCAAGGTGGTGGACGAGGTCAACAAGCGGGTGCTCAAGTTCTACGTCGACGTCGAGATTCCGATCTTCTACCGCGCCAATGCGGCGATCAACGACAACGGCAGCATGGGCCAGCTGATCGCGCCGTACCTGATCAAGACCGTCGCGAGCTATAATTTCTGACGCATCGATCGGCCGGCCCGCGCCAGCACCGCGCGGCCGGCGATGCCATCACCACCGCGGCGGAACGGCGACTGCGCCCGCTGCCAGGCGACATCAGCCGCACCAAGGTTCGGTGCGAGCAAGGAGGCCGTTCGTGAGGCCGCATTCATTCCGACACCGAGCCGGCGGCCTTGCCGGCTGCCTTGCTGCCTGCCTTGCCGGCTGGCTGGCGCTGCTGGCCGGACCGGGCGCGGCGCAGGCCGCGCCGGAGATCGGCGCGGCTGCGCCGGCGCTGACCATGACCGCGCTGGACGGACACGTCTTCGCGCTCGCCGCGCTGCGCGGCAAGGTGGTGCTGGTGACCTACTGGGCGACCTGGTGCGCGCCGTGCAAGAAGGAGATGCCCGTTCTCGACGCCTTCTATCGCCGCCACCGGTCCGAGGGCCTCGAGCTGATCGGCATCAGCGCCGATCGTCCGCAGGACTATGCGAAGATGCGCGACATGAGCCGCGCACTCAGCTACCCGACGGCGACCATGGACCGGATTTCCGACAATGGCTTCGGGCCGCCGGAGGGCTTTCCACTGACCTATGTGATCGACCGCAATGGCGTCGTCCGCGACAGGTTCATCGAAGTGCGTGAGCAGCTGCTGCGCGACGTCGTGCAGCCGCTGCTCGCGGCGCCGCCCGGGCCGCGCCCATGAGGAGGGATATGGCCCGCACCAAGCCGCGGAGACGGATGCAGCCGGCGCGCGCCGGCGCCATGCTGCTGGCGCTCGCGCTCGGCGGCCTGCCGGCGGCGCCGTCGCGGGCGCAGAGCGATGCGGACGGGCGCTTCGTCGCCGATCCGGTCAGCGGCTGCAAGCTCTGGAATCCGCATCCGCGCCCGGACGAGACCGCAAGCTGGTCGGGCGCCTGTGTCAACGGCTTCGCCGAGGGCGCCGGCTCGCTGCAATGGCTGCACGGCGGCAGGGCCTATGAGCGCGACGATGGCGTGTGGAAGGACGGACGCCAGGTCGGGCGCGGCACGCAGGACTGGGGGACGGGCCGTTACGACGGCGAGCTCGCCAATGGCGAGCCGGAAGGCCATGGCGTGCTGTCACTGCAGACCGCGCGCTACGACGGCCAGTTTCACAACGGCAAGCCGAACGGCAGCGGCACCGCCACCCGCCTCGACGGCCTGTTCAAGGGCACCTGGAAAGACGGCTGCCTGGTCGGCGATCCACGGCGGATCGCGTTCGGCGTGCCGTCCGCCACCTGCCAGTAGAGCATTGTCGCAAACGGAGATCGATCATGACGCGCATCATCGCCCCCCTCGCCCTGCTTCTTGCTTTGGGTCTTGCCTTGGGTCTTGCCTTGAGCCTCGCCCCGACGGCATCGGCCGCGCAGCCGGACACGGCCGCAAAAGCGTGCCGGATGGAAAAGCAGTGCCGCTGGGAAAACTTCAAGAAGATCTGCATCTACGTCAAAGTCTGCCGCTGATCCCCGCGACCGCTGGGCGGGCCAACAAACCGCCGGTCTCCGCCATGCGCGGCGACCGCAGATGCGACTGCGCGGCGTCCCGAGTCGCCCCCGTCACATTCCCGTGCACTGGGAACGATTGCAGGTGTTTTGGACTGCCCGCAGCCTGATTGTGGCCAAATCAGGGCGACGCCAAGCCCCTTCCATGGCCAAGTCTTTGAAAGTCCATCGAAACCTATTTCACACAGTCAAGAATTTAATCGCAGTTTAACCTTGCTCCGCCTTAATGACGCTCCGCGGGTCTGCCAAAGGAGTGTAGTCTTGATGAGCAGGCGCGCACTTGGGGTCGCGCCGTGCCCATCCACGGAACGATCGTCTGGGGTCAAGGACGCGCGTTCCCGGAAGTCTCGGGGTCGTTATCGTCTTGGGTTTTGACTTGGGTTTGGAACTTGGGTGAATGACATACGGGGCCGATGTTGACGGCGCCGCGGAGGGTAGCCGCGGTTTCGTCCGAAAAGCTTGTCCTGCGATCGCATTCGGCGTTGCCGCGCTGGCGCTCGGCGCGGTCGCCGGTGTGTGCTACGCGCCATCCGACGATGTGACCGTCGCGACCGGCGAAGGCGTCACGCTGGTCAGCACCCGCTGGGCGACCGACGAGGAGATGGCCGCGAACAACGCCTCTGGCAGCTCGATCGCGCCGAAGACCCGCACCGCCAGCCATCCCTATGTCGCGCTGTACTTCGATCCGGCCACCGCGCCCGGTGCGCGGCCCGCCAGCTTCTCGCAGAATGCGCCTGCGCCGCAGTTCCCGCTGAGCACGCCGCTGCAGGACCGCCTCGCCACCGCATCGATCAAGCCCGCCACTTACAAGCCCGCCAGTTACAAGCTCGCCAGCCTGCAGAAGCCCGACGGCGACGACAACGCCGAGAGCCTGCTGCCGCTGCCGGAGTCGTCGCAGATGGCGCTCAACGTCCCGATGCCGCGGCCGCGGCCGTCGGTGGCGCTGCCGACCCAGGCGACCGGCCCGTCGCGCGACGAGATCATGGAGCAGGCCCGCGCCGCCAAGCTGGCGTCGATGACGCCGGACAAGCGCACCCTGCTGGAGAAGATTTTCGGCCTGCCGCAGCAGTCCGGCCCGTCGCTCGCCTATGCCGCGCCCGACGGCGGCGTGCTCAGCGACGGCCAGAGCACCACCCCGGGCCGCACGCCCCTCGCCGACCGCCAGACCGCGGTCTACGACATCTCCGCCAAGGTCGTGTACATGCCCGATGGCAGCCGGCTCGAGGCGCATTCCGGTCTCGGCAACCGGCTCGACGACGTGCGGTTCGTGCATGAGCGCATGCGCGGCGCCACCCCGCCGGCACTGTATGACCTCAAGCTGCGTGAAAGCCTGTTCCATGGCGTGCAGGCGATCCGCCTGACCCCGATCAACAGCGATGTCCATGGCCGCACCGGGCTGCTCGCCCACACCTACATGCTCGGCCCGAACGGCGATTCCAACGGCTGCGTCTCGTTCCGCAACTACGACGCCTTCCTGCGCGCCTTCAACCGCGGCGACATCAAGCGCCTCCTCGTGGTCGCCAACATCACCTGATCGTCGTTCGACATCCTCCGTCGATGCATCATAACCCGGCTCTGCCGGGTTATGTCGTTTTGGGAGACTGTCGCGGACGAGCGGTGCGGAGCATGGCTCTCACGGGGCGACGGGCCGGGCGGCAAACGCAGTGGCCATTCATCCTTCGAGGCGCGCGATGCTCGCACCTCAGAGTCTGAACGACGGACTGTCGTCGGACCTGACACGACAGGATCAGCCGATCCGCAGCCCCGCCAGCAGCCGCTCCAGCGCTTCCGCATACATGCGCCCGGTCTCGGCGGGCTGATCGCTGCCCGCACACGCCACCGCCGCTTCCGTCACCGCGCCGAGCAGCAGCCGCGCCAGCGGTGCGACCGGCTGCGGCGCGATCAGGCGGTGCGCGATCGCCAGTTCGATCGCGCGCGGCATCATCGCGCCGAAATGCCTGCCGTCGATCTCGCGCCAGCGCTGCCAGCCGAGCACGACCGGGCCGTCGCGCAGCACGATGCGGCCCGTCGCGCCCTCCGAGCAGATGCGGAAATAGGCCCGCGTGCCAGTGGCGATGCCGCTGAGCACATCGGGCGCCTTGCGCGCGGCCGCGGCGACCTTGTGCACGACCTCGAGCGACACCGCCTCGAGCACCGCCTCGAACAGCACTTCCTTGGTGGCGTAGTGATGATAGACCGCGCCCTTGGCGACGCCGGCCGCCGCGGCGAGATCGTCCACGGTGGTGGCGGCAAAGCCGTCGCGGCCGAACAGCCTGGTCGCGGCGCCGACAATCGCGCCCCGTGTCGCCTCCCGCCGCTCCGCCTGCTTCGCCATGACAGCTCTATAGCATCGCGCCGCGCGCTGCGCGCAAGCGTCTTGACTTTCCGACTTTCGGTCGGTTATTTACCGACCTAAAGTCGGTTTTATCAAGCCCAGCGACAAGGAGAGCGGATCATGCCGAGCGAGCAGACGCTGCGGGACTTCGTCACCACGGTGGAGAGCGGCGACTATGTCGGCGCGATCGAGCGCTTCTACCATCCGGAAGCGTCGATGCAGGAGAACGAGGACGCACCGCGCGTCGGCCGCGACCTGCTGGTCGCCGGCGAGAAGCGCATCATGGCGACGTTTCCCTCGATCACGGCGCGCCGCCTCGCCGAGCCGATGGTCAATGGCAACGAGGTCGCCCTGCGCTGGCGCTTCGAGTTCACGCGGCCGGACGGCGGCGTCATGGTGATGGACGAGATCGCGTTCCAGACCTGGCAGGGCGAGCGCATCATCACCGAGAAGTTCTACTACGACCCCAAGCAGATGGGCCGCTGACGCAGGGTCTGGGCAGTGGTCGCACGCCGGCGACCGCAGGCATCATTGCGGTTCCCCCCGCCTGAGATCGCCGGCGGCCACTGACCAGCCCGTCGCACCGGCCACCGGCGCATCGGTCCTGGCGAACAGGGCCGATGCGCCGGACACTCCCTTCACATATTGCGTGGCGAACGCGCCGTGCCCGCGACCGGCGCAAGCCAGGCCACCGCATGGTCGGTGTAGATCTCGGCCTTCGGCTGCAAGCCCTCCATGTTGTCGAGCGTGCCGGCCTTGACCACGACCTTGCCGGGCGCCCGCGCGATCTTCGCCAGGATCGGCGACCCGCAGTTGCCGCAGAAATGCCGATAGACCGGCTGCCCGCTGTCGCCGTCATCGACATAGATCCTGGTCTCGCCCGACTGCTCATAGTCGGTATCCTCAATCACGAGGTTGAACGACAGCACGCTGCCGCTCTGCTTCTGGCAGTGCGTGCAATGGCAGATCGCAATGCCGCGCGGCTCACCCTTCAACACGTAACGCACCGCCCCGCACAGGCAGCCGCCTTTCCGTTCCTGCATGACGCCCTCTCCCCGATGATGATCTGGATGGCCCCGCCGCCACGACAGGCAGGCTGCGACAACCATTCTTGACATTAACGTCAAACTTGACGATGCTGTCAAGAATAAACCGGAGCAGGCCAATGGTGGGCGCACGCCAGTTCGACGAGCAGGAAGTGATCGCGACCGCGCTCGACGTGTTCTGGCGCAAGGGCCTGCACGACGCGACGATGCAGGACCTCGCCACCGCGACGGGCGTGCAGCGCGGCAGCCTCTACAATGCCTACGGCGACAAGGAAGCGATTTTCCTGCACGCCTTCGACCGCTACACCGAGCAATTCCTCGACGCGGCCGGCAACGCGCTGGCGCGCGGCGACACCGCGACGCGGCTGCGCAGCCTGCTCGACATGGTCATCACCAACATGACCAGCGGCTCGCCGCCGCGCGGCTGCCTGACGACGCGCACGGCGCTCGATGCCGCCATCTCCGGCGCCGCGGTGCGCCAGCGCGTGCAGCATCTGCTCGAGCATCTGGAGCGGATCGTCGGCGAAGCTATCGTTGCGGCGCCAGACGGGCGCGCCGCGGCCGACGCCCGCCGCCTCGCCCGCGTCATCGCCACCTTCACGCGCGGCCTCGCCGTGATGGAGCGCGCCGGATACAGCCGCAAGCAGCTCAAGGATGTCGCCGCGACCTTCGTCGACGCCCTGACCGGCCAGGCGTGAAGCCGCCCGACACCCCGTCAGCCCGATCGGGCGACACCACCGGCATCCGGCACTCGTGCCGGGACAACAGCGAAAGGACCCATCATGCCCCTCACCCAGATCTCACTCCGCAGCGGCAAGCCGGCAGCCTACCGCCAGGCGATCTGTGACGGCCTCTACCGCGCCATGCGCGAAACGTTCAACGTCCCCGAGAACGACCAGTTCATGACCATCACGGAGTTTGACGCGGCGAACTTCCGCTTCAACGCGTCCTATCTCAATGTCGCCCGCAGCGACGATCTCGTGATCATCCAGATCACCGCCAACGACACCCGCACCATCGACCAGAAGAAGGCGCTGTTCCGGCGCATCGTGGAATTGCTCGGCGACAATCCCGGCATCCGCCCCGACGACGTGTTCATCAACATCGTCGAGGTCAAGAAGGAGAACTGGTCGTTCGGCTTCGGCCTCGCGCAGTATGCGTGAGGCAGCGGCGCGTTGATCACGCCCCGACCGGGGCGAGCCTCGCGCTGACCCAGGAGATGTAGAGCATTTTCGAGCGGCGCATGCCCCGGACCTGGATCCGGGGTGGGCACCGGTTCGCGTGAAGACGAGGCGTCGAAACCCAAACAACGCATTCGCGCTTCCATCTCGAGCGAGCGCGCGCGAGCGGCATTCACGCGGCGGTGAGACGCCCTGCACAACATCCGCACGGACTTGCGTGTAGGGTCGGCCAGTTTCAGCTTTGGGGAGAATGACCCATGACTGATCTGCACCAGCCCGACATCACGTCATCAGCGGCCCGGACGCAGGGCCCCCTGGTCGGCACCGCCAGCGGCGGATGGGACAACGGATACCTCGAGCTCGGCGGCATCGACTTCTGGGTCCAGCACGCCTGGGCGACCGCAACCTACGGCGCCACCTCGCACAAGTTTCCCTGCTTCGGCGGCCCGCAGGGCGCGGAGTGCTATCCCGGCACCAGCTACTGCGCCAACCCGGCGTCGCTGTTCCGCCTGAGCGACCTGAAACAGGCCGCATCGACCGCGATCGACATCGACATGGTCCTCGCCATCCTGATCTGCACCCGGATCAAGACCACCGATCCCTACAAGTGGCGGGCGAACTACGACTGCACGATCAATACCGGCTGCCATCCCTCGACCGAGCAGTGGGTGCAGGGCGATTCCTGCGGCATCCTCTATGGCCTCAACGGGGTCTGTCATCAGGCCGCCAACCGCATCCTCGCCGCGAGCAACGGCCAGGCCCCCCTCGATCTCGCCAACACCGTCGCGGTCGAACCCTTTCCCACCGGCATCCTCAGCTGGCTGACCTACGGCCCCCTCGGCTGGGACATCGACGAGTTCTGGGCACTGGTGCAGGTCCTCTATGCGGGCTCACCGGCGGCGAGCGTGCAGGAGGCGGAAGCCCGCCTGATCCAGCTTCATTTCGCCCGAAGCACGGACGTCGCCCTGCGACGGCCGATCATCGCGCGTTTCATCCTCAGCGACCCCGACGCCAACGCGGCCAATCCCGCGGCGATCGAGGACGTTGTCGGGGCTTATCTCCGCGACAAATCCAGCCTCGACGCCGACCTGGTGACCGGCACGGCGAAGCCGGAAGCGTTTGCGTTCGAGGTCAACCGCCGTGCGGGTGACCTCCTGAAGCAGCTCGGCGAGATCGCCGGCGAAGCGTGGTATCGCAAATTTGCCTTTCCGGGCGCGGTCCTGAACTTCGTCTGTCCGGCCTGGATGTCGCACGGCGATCACTACCGCAGCTTCGCCCGTCTGGCGCCGGCGCGTTCGTCGCGCTGACGGCTCCCCGGGATCTCCGGAGACGCGGCGCACGCCACGCGGCGCACGCCACGCGCCGCGTGTGGACGAAATGGAAGAGCGGATTGACGAAAGAACAAAACAAGAACAATATGCCGTCCAAACAATCCTTCGCCAGAGCCGTCATCATGTCCGCAGCCGCTTCTTCCGGCGCCACGCGCCGTTCCCTGCCCGCATCCGCCTCGGAGGACAGCGACCGGCTGGAGGCGGCGGCCGATCAGGCGATCGCGGCCTGCAACGGCGACATGCGCAGCGCCATCCGCGCCCTGATCCTCGCCAACGAATACCTGGAGTACGAGCTGTGCGAGATGTTCACCGCGGTTTCCAGGGGTTATGCGCGCGGCCGGGTCAAACCGACCGACGCCGACGGCAAGCCGATCGAGCGCCCGGCGGTCAGGAAGGCGGAAGACGACGCAGCCTGACGCCCGGCATGCGAGTGCCGGATCGCTTGAGCCCGGCACAGGTCGACATACGCGATCGCGTATAATTTCGTTTTATACGCGATCGCGAATATTATCGAAATATACGCGAGTCCGTATATTGATATTTTATACGCGATCGCGTATTTTGTGAACATGTCCCAACCCATCGCCCGCACCGAAAAGCAGCTTGGAGCCATCCTGCGCCGGACGCGGAAGCAGGCCGGACTGACGCAATCCGATCTCGGCGAGAAGATGCATCTGCGCCAGGGGACGGTGTCCCGGCTGGAAGCCGGAGCACCCGCCATCCAGTTGCGGACCGTCATGGAAGCACTGGCGGCGCTCGACCTCGAGCTTGTCGTGCGCCCCCGCAGCAAGGCGAGCCCGGCGGACATCGAAAGCCTGTTCTGATGGCGCGGCCGAAAGTCCATGCGCCGCTGAACGTTTTCCTCAACGGCCGTCTTGTCGGCGTGCTCAGACGCGAAGCCAGCGGCGCGATCGACTTTCGCTACGATCGGGACTGGCTGTCCTGGGACGCGACCTTTCCGATTTCGCTGTCGCTGCCGCTGCGCGAAGATCGCTATATCGGCGCGCCGGTCATCAACGTGTTCGACAATCTGCTGCCGGACAACGAGCCGATCCGCCGGCGCGTCGCGGAACGGGTCGGCGCGGCGGGCACGGACGCTTACAGCATGCTGTCCGCGCTCGGGCATGACTGCGTCGGCGCCCTCCAGTTCCTGCTGGATGGCAGCGATCCGGGCCCCGCGGGACAGGTCGACGGCAAAGCCGTCACCGACGCCGAGATCGCCGATCTCATTCAAAACCTCGCATCGGCGCCGCTCGGCATGGGAGCGGACGAGGACTTCAGAATCTCCATCGCCGGCGCACAGGACAAGACGGCCCTGCTGCGCCGTGACGGCAAATGGTACAAGCCGGTCGGCACGACGGCGACGACCCATATTCTCAAACCCCAGATCGGGCGGCTGCCCAACGGCGTCGATCTGTCGAACAGCGTCGAGAACGAATATCTCTGCCTCAAGCTGCTGTCCGCGCTTCGCGTGCCGGCCGCACATGCCGAGATCGCCGATTTCGGCGATCGGCGAACACTCGTCGTCGAGCGTTTCGATCGGCGCTGGACGCGCGACCTGCGCCTGCTCCGACTGCCCCAGGAAGACTGCTGCCAGGCCCTCTCCGTGCCGCCGACCCGGAAGTACCAGTCGGATGGCGGCCCCGGGATCAGGGACATTCTGGAATTGCTGAAGGGCAGCGATACGCCGACCGAGGACCTCGCGACGGTGCTGCGAGGCGCCATCATCTTCTGGCTCATCGGCGCCACCGACGGTCACGCCAAGAACTTCAGCATTTTCCTCAGTCCTGGAGGACGCTTCCACCTCACGCCGCTGTACGACGTCGTCAGTGCCCAGCCGAGCCTGGACGCGAAGCAGGTTCAACCCAAGGCGTTCAAGCTCGCCATGTCGGTCGGCAGCTCACGACACGATGCGGTGAATGAAATCGTGCCGCGCCATTTCATCCAGACCGCCCAAATGTCTGGCGTCGGAGCAAATGTGGTTCAATCCATCTTCACGGATTTGACGGATGAACTCGAAGCAGCGTTCGCGCAGGTATTCGCAGCGCTGCCGAGCGGCTTCCCGGAAGACCTGACGAACGCGATACGCACCGGGGCGCTCCGCCGCGCCGCGCTCCTGGGCAAACACTGACGCCTGCGCAGGCGGCTTCGCCGTCGCGCCCTACCCGGCGCCGAGCGCGACCGCGACGTTGTAGGTGATGAGGCTCGCCACATACGCCAGCGCGAACATGTAGCCGAAGGTCAGCGCCATCCAGCGCCAGCCGCCGGTCTCGCGCTTGATCACCGCCAGCGTCGAGGCGCATTGCGGCGCGAAGATGTACCAGGCGAGCAGCGACAGCGCGGTGGCGAGGCTCCACTGGGTCGCCAGCACCTGGCCGATCTGCTCGGCAGCTTCCTTGCCGCCCTCGATGGCGTAGACGGTGCCGAGCGAAGCCACCGCGACCTCGCGCGCCGCCATGCCCGGGATCAGCGCCACCGCGATCTGCCAGTTGAAGCCGAGCGGCGCCAGCAGCGGCTGCAGCGCGTGGCCGATGATGGCGGCGAGGCTGAAGTCGATGGCCGGCTCGGTGGCGCCCGCCGGCGGCCGCGGGAACGAGGCCAGGAACCAGATCAGCACCATCATGGAGAAGATGGTGGTGCCGGCGCGGTACAGGAACATCTTCACCCGGGTGAAGATGCCGATGGCGATGCTCTTGAGCCGCGGCAGCTTGTAGTCCGGCAGCTCCAGCATGAACGGCGCCGGCGCGTAGTCGCGCAGCATGAAGAACTTGACCAGGAACGAGACGCCGAGCGCGCTGAAGATGCCGACCGCGTAGAGCCCGAACATCACGAGGCCCTGCAGGTTGACGAAGCCGAACACCAGCTTCGGCGGAATGAACGCCGAGATGATCAGGGTGTAGACGGGAATACGCGCCGAGCAGGTCATCAGCGGCGCGATCAGGATGGTGGTGAGGCGGTCGCGGCGGTTGTCGATCACCCGCGTCGCCATGATGCCGGGGATGGCGCAGGCGAAGCTCGACAGCAGCGGAATGAAGGCGCGGCCATGCAGCCCGGCGCCACCCATGATGCGGTCCATCAGGAACGCGGCGCGCGCCATGTAGCCGAAGTCTTCGAGCAGCAGGATGAACAGGAAGATGATGATGATCTGCGGCAGGAACACGATGACGCTGCCGACGCCGGAGATGACGCCGTTCTGCAGGAAACTCTGCAGCAGCCCCTCGGGCAGATAGTCGTGCACGAGGCCGCCGAGCGCATCGAAGCCGGACGACAGCAACTGCATCAACGGCTGGGCCCAGGCGAACACTGCCTGGAACATGACGAACAGGATCGCGATCAGCACGACGAGCCCGAACACCGGGTGCAGCACCACCGCGTCCACCTTCGTGGTCAGCGTGTCGGGCTTCACCGGCGCGCCGATGCACTCGGCGATGATGCGGTCGGCCTCGCGCTGGGCGGCGCGCATGTCGGCGATGCCAGGCGGAGCCCAGTTGCCCTCGGCCGCTGGCGCGCCCTGCGCGGCCGTGGCGTCGATCAGCTTGAGCAGGTCGTCGGTGCCGCCCTTGCGCACCGCGACCGCGGTGACCACCGGCACGCCAAGCCGTGCCGACAGCTTCTCGGTGTCGATGACAATGCCGCGGCGGCGCGCGATGTCCACCATGTTGAGCACCAGCACCAGCGGCCGTCCCGTGCGCTTCATCTCGATGACGAGACGGATGGCGAGGCGCATGCTGGTGGAATCGGCAACGCACACCGCAAGGTCGGGCTGCTTCTCTCCCGCGAAACGGCCGAGCACGACGTCGCGGGTGATCTCCTCGTCCGGGCTGCGGCCGCGCAGCGAATAGGTGCCGGGCAGATCGACCAGGGTGATGTGGCGGCCGGCCGGGGTGATGAAGCCGCCGGACTTGCGCTCCACCGTCACGCCGGGATAGTTCGCGACCTTCTGGCGGCTGCCGGTTAGGGCGTTGAAAAGCGAGGTCTTGCCGCTGTTCGGGGTCCCCACCAGGGCAAGGTGCAGGGAGCCGGCGCCATCGATCCGCATCAGATCATTCCACGACCACGGCCATTGCCTCGCGCCGGCGCAGCGCGACGGTGACGTTGTTGATCCGCACCGCGATCGGATCACGGCCGATCGCGCCTTCGTGCAGGATCTCGATCGCCGCGCCCTCGACGAAGCCGAACTCGATCAGCCGCTGCTCGAGCTCGCCTGCGTCGAGCGCCGAGGCCGACGCCGTGGTCTCGAGCGCAGCCACCACGCCGGTGAAGCCGCGCGCCGCATCGCCGAGCCGGCTGCGCTTGTCGTGACGATCTCTGGTCATGGCGTGTACGTCGCAGCCGCACCGTTGCCGGTCAAGCGCCGCGCCGCGGGTTGTGACCGCTTTCGCTTAGAATGATTATAAGGCTGTCAACGGCTTGCCGCAGCGGCGTGTCCCGGCCGGCGCTTTCGGGCCGATCAGCCGGCGCGGGCCGGCCGGAGAAACGGCACGACCACGGTCCCGGCCCTCGTAAGCTCTCGGCGCCTCTTTAAAAAAAGCGCGCCGTTTCAAACAATTAACCTCGGGATCCAGCCGCGCCGCGGGAACCGCGGCTCGCCGCTGGCGTTGTTGCCCGCAAACCCCCGGCCGCGACCGGCAGGTGATGAAGGGGTTGGGCATGGCGTTTCACGATCTCAAGGCCCTGATGCTGGGCGCGAGCGCCGACCGCAAGCACATCGTGCTGCGCACCGACACGCCGTGGCGCGGGCCGGATGCGGCGTTTACCTTCGGCATCGAGGAGGAGTACTTCCTCGCCGACGCCGAGACCTTCGAGACGCCGGAATTCACCCCCGAGGGCCTGTTCGAGGCGGCCGGCTTCGCCACCGGCGGCCAGAGCACCCGTGAGTTCATCCAGGCCCAGGTCGAGATCGCGACCAACGTCCACGCCTCGCTCCGCGACGCCCGCGCCGAACTCGCCTTCCTGCGTCGGGAGGTCGGCCGGGTCGCGGCGCAATACGGCCTCGTCATCATGGCCTGCGGCACCCACCCGACCGCGATGTGGAGCCGGATGAACCCGACGCCCCGGGCACGCTATGTCGACATGATGGATGACCTGCAGATGATCGGCCGCCGCGACCTCGTGTGCGGCATGCATGTCCATGTCCAGCTGCCCGATCCCGCCCGCCGCGTCGAGGTGATGCGGCGCATGACGCCATATCTCCCGCTGTTCGTGGCGCTGTCGGCGTCGTCGCCGTTCTGGCACAGCCGCGACACCGGGCTGAAGGCCTACCGCCTCGCCGCCTATGACGAGCTGCCGCGCAGCGGCATCCCCGACCTGTTCGAGAGCGAGCAGGCCTATGCCGACTATGTGGAGGCCATGGTGCGCGGCGGCGCGATCGCCGATCCCAGCTACATCTGGTGGATGGCCCGCCCCTCGGCGCGGCGGCCGACGCTGGAGCTGCGCGCCTGCGACTGCTGCACCCGGATCGAAGACGCGCTGGCGCTCGCCGCGCTGTACCGCGCATTGGCGCGGCGGCTCACCCTCGATCCACAGATCAATGCCGACCTCACCGCGCTCGATCGCGCGCTCGCGGTCGAGAACAAATGGCGGGCGCAGCGCTTCGGCGTGCAGGGCTCGTTCGTGACGCGCAGCGACGCGGTCGCGGTCAGCGATCTCGTCGATGACCTGCTGGCGCTGGTCGCGATGGATGCGATCGCGCTCGACTGCGTCGATGAGGTCGAGCACTGCCGCGCCATCGTCCGCGACGGCACCGCCGCCGACGGCCAGATCGCGGTGTTCCGCGAGGCGAACCGCGCGCCGGTGGTCGGCGCACCGCTGACGCAGGTGGCACGCTGGATCGCCGGCACCACGCTGCAGGAGCATGCGCCGCAGCAGGCCGCCCGCCGCGTGCACATCCCCGCCCCGAAATGATGCCGTGATGCTCCGCGATGATGCTCCAGGACGTCGGGCAATACGCGCCCCGATCGCCGCGATGCATGCGGCGTCCGAGAGCATTTCCGAGCGAAGCATGCCCCGGACGTGATCAGGGGGCACCGGTTCGCGTGAAGACACGCGCCGAACACAAGATTAGAACATCAGCGCCATCAGCACCTCGTTGCGACAGCCGGTCTCGGTCTTGAGCGCGCGCGGCTCGACGCCGTAGGCGGCGAAGCCGAGCTTGCGGTAGAGCGCGAGCGCGGCGGCGTTGCCCTCGACCACCGCCAGCGTCAGTTGCTCGACCGACAGCCCCCACACGCCCTGTGCATGGCAAACGCCGCCGGCCGCTACCAGACGCCCGGGACGAGGCGCCAGCGCACCCGCTCCGCATAGGCGTCATAGCCCGCAAGTCCCTCGCGCAGGGCCTTCTCCTCGATCGGAATGCGGATGCAGAACATCAGCGACAGCCCGACGGCGATCACAACGCCCCACCATGAGCCGAGCAGCAGCGCGATGCCGACGAACACGAACAGCATGCCCGAATACATCGGATGGCGGACGAACGCATAGGGACCGGAGGAGATCACGGTCTGCTGGCGCTCATGCTGGATCTTGACCACCGGCGCGGCAAAGCTGTTCTCGCGCATCACGCGGTAGGCGAGCCAGCCGCCGAACACCAGCGCCACGCCGCCGGCCACCTGCAGCCACGCCGGCATGTGCGACCAGCCGAGGCGCATGACATCGACACCCATCACCACCAGCCACACCAGCAGGACGCAGCACAGCGCGACGACGAAGATCTTGTCGGCGCGCGGCTGCTCGCGCTGGAACAGCGAGCCGGTGCGCTCGGCGACCAAAGCCGGATCGTGCCGCACCATGGCGATGCCGCCCCAGATGCCGAACACGATCATGCCGAGAATGAAGAGCCAGGCGGCCGGCCAGTGCCACGTGCCGGCACCGAGAAACAGCAGCGCGCCCATCGCGCCGAACCACACCACGGTCTGAACGACGATCCTGGTGATCAGTAATGCCTTGCTCATGACGCACCTCTTTGTCTGACGGTCCGGCAGCGCGCGGCGGCCGTCCTATCGGGACGTTTTCCTTCGAAACAAGTCGCTCGAAACCCGGGATCGGCGCCGTGCGCGCGGCCAGCGCGCATCACGAACGCCGCGACAACGAGGTTGCCGCAGACCGACCATCAGTCTATTATACCGACCATTGGTCGGTCAGACAACCCCGCCCCTTTGGCGCCGCCCCCTGCCAGGACAGGCGCCCTGACTTGTCTTAAGCTCCTGCCCCGGACTCTCGTCCTGTTTTGGAGGTGCCTTGCCCCGCGTCGTCAAACATCCGGAGGTTCGCCGCAACGAGCTGCTCGACTGCGCCCAGGGGCTGTTCCTCGCCCGCGGGTACGAGCAGGCGAGCCTCAACGACGTCATCGCGGCGGCTGGGGTTTCCAAGGGCGCGTTCTATCACTACTTCTCGTCCAAGGAGGCGCTGCTCGAGGCGCTCGCCGAGCGCTTCGCCCGCGCGGCGCTGGAACGCGTGCGGGACGTGCTGGACGCGCCCGGCCTCGATGCACTGGCGCGCCTCAATGCGCTGATGGCGCGGCTGCGGCAGAACAAGGTCGAGCACGCGGTCACCGAGTGGGCGCTGTTCGAAACCTTGTTCCGCCCTGAGAACCAGGTGTTGTTCCACCGCATCAATGTCGCGGCCGGCGCGCTGTTTCACCCGCTGCTGACCACGATCATCACCGAGGGCGTCGCCGGCGGCGTCTTCCATACCTTCGATCCTGCCGGCGTCGCCGACATGATCATGCAGCTCGGCGGCGCGACGCGCGGCCTCGTCGCCGACATCGTCAGCGAGATCAAGGACGGCCGCGCGTCGACCAGGACGGCGATCCGCAGGCTCGAGCAGCGCATTCATCTCTACGAGATCGCGCTCGACCGCGTGCTCGGCCTCCCCGACGGCAGCATCAAGCTGACGGCGCCAGGCTATCTGCGCCTGCTGATGACCGCGCGCCACCACGCGCTGGCCGGCTCCAAGGTCGCGCCCAGGCCCGCCCGGAAGCAGCCGGGGACGCGGCGCGTCGCCGCTCGCCGGTAAATCGCTTCCAGCCATTTCCGCCCGCGATCGAAAGCGCCTGGCCCGCGCGCGAGAGAGCAGCCGGCCCGGACATCAGGCGATCTCCGCCATCATCACAATCGACACCTGCTCGAACCGATTGCGCTCGAAGAAGTGGTGGGCGTCGTGGTTGTCCTTGCCGCTTTCGAGATAGGCCCGCCTGATGCCGCGGCCCTTCGCCCGGGCGAAGATCCAGTCGAGGAATCCCTGCCCGATGCCATGGCCACGCAGATGCCGCGCGATCGCGATATCCTCGACGACAACGAACGGATGCGGCACGTCCTCGGTAAAAGCGACGAACGCAATGCCGGCCAGTTTGCCCTCGACATACGCGGCGGCGACCTTGCGATCCGGCATGGCGGCGACACCGACGCGCTCGCCGATCTCGGAGCGCAGGATTTGGGCCAGTCGCGGAGACCAGCGCCCGACGGCATCGGCACGCCCGAACTGGAGTTCCGAATGGGAAATATATGAAGACGTGATGTTGTCGGCAAAGAAGCGCGCCAGATCATCGACGGAACTCGCATCGTCGCACCACGAAAATTCAGGCCCGCCCGTCATTTCATCCTCCAATCCCGACGACATCACGCACTCCGGCAGATATCGACCCGTCTATTCCAGCAGCCCGGACTGCACCCGCTTTCGCAGGCCCTTCACGCGTGCGAAGAATTCGTGCCCGACCAGCAGATTTCTAACCTTTGGCAAGCTCGTGGCCTTGCTGAAGCGCGGTTTCCGGACGACGTCCGAGGGGCTCTCGAGCTTGAAATTGAACAGGCGATTGAGCAGGCGGGAGCCGATCGCGGTCGTGCCCTCCGAGACGATGACGATTTCCCGTTCGCGCAAGGCCGATGCATTGCTTTCGATCCAGCGCGCGAGGCTGTACCCGAGGACGCTCGGCAGGTGGGTGTGGAGGCTGCGCCCCCTGAACGACGACGACAAGCCCGACAGATACCAGTACTGGCTGCTGTCGCGGGCGATCTCGCCGGGATCGAGCTCGAACTCGCCGCTCGCGTGCCGGATGAAATCCTTGACCCAGGTCTTCTTCACCGGGAACAGCCCAATGACCGCGAACGGCTCGTTGTTCAGCGACGAGCACAGGAAGCCGTTGGCATGAGCCTTCCACCATCCCTCGAACAGCTCGAAGGAGATGTCGGGAACGACATTTCCGCTTTCATCGACATAGGCCCGCTCGTCGAAGGCGTAGACCTTACGCAATTGCTCGGGGCTCGTGATCGGTATCCCATACTCTGCGCCACTCATGTTGGTCTCTCGTTCGGATTCGGTTGCGGAGGTCCCGCCGAGCCGCAGCAGCCGCTTCACTTCGGTCGGGTAGCCCAGATTCAAGAGCTTCAGCGCGTCGCCGTCGGGAAGGCCGCGGGCCTGCAGGACGCCGCAATACTCGATCAGCCGGTCGAGCGGCGGCTTGATCTCCCCGGTCTCCCAGCGCGTCACCGTGTCCTGGCTGGAGCCCAGCGAACGAGCCATCGCAACAGCGCTGAAGCGAGGGCTCTGTGACCGCGTGTTCTCCCTGGCCAGCCGCATTTGTCGACCCAGCTCTTTGTTGTGCACGCGTGACATCGATGCCCCCACGGGTTCTGAAACCTTAGCACCGCGCGCCGCCGCCGAGCAGGCCGCACGATGCAAAACCCCCGGCATACGTGCGGCGGCACATGTGCGGCCGCAGTGAGCATGCGTGCCGAGGCAGGATTGCTCAGGCAAAAAGCAGGTTCGCGACGATCAGTCGTTGATGACGTCAGGCGCTCGACTAAGCTGTTGGTGTTTTCGTGCAGCGGAGGTTCGACAGCCTCGACAACGGAGACTCACATGACGCGCTACACACGGGATGAAATCGATCGAATCCACTTATTTATTGGAGAAGGAAATCCGAACTGCAAGGACCCGGAAGAAGAGGCCGAAGACAATATCGTCGAGACGGTACCAGCCCCCGCCGACACGATCAACCTGCAGGCACCTTCGATCCGCGCATCTGCGCGGCGCCGGATCGGACAACGCAACCACCCGCACGTCGTGGCGGACCGCGCCGCACGCAACAAGCGTCTCAGCCAGATCCTGAGAGCTCAACGCAAGCGCTCCGCACGCTGATGGCCACGACAGGGACTTAGGGCCGGCCCCGACCACCGGCCCTGCTTTTTTGGCAATGGTGCCGCTCCGTCGCTGTCGCGGCAGCGTCATACTTCGCAAGGCCGCGGCCGTTCTGAATGATCGCAATGCCGTCGCGGTGGCGACGCCGGTGAACGCGCGCCACGCGCGTGACACCGCCCCGCCTCAAATCGCCATCCGCCCTCTGCCGTCCGCCCCGTCCGCCGTGCGGATGTGCACGTGCCCCCGATTTTTCCCTAGCCTAGGATAGGGGGGTAGGCTATATAGGGTGGCCATGAGCCATACCATTCGCGAGAAGAAGAAGCTGCTGGCCCGGGTGCGGCGCATCCGCGGCCAGGTCGAGGCCATCGAGCGCGCGCTCGACGAGGAAGCCGGCTGCGAGCGCGTCATGCATATGATCGCCGGCGTGCGCGGCGGCGTCGCCGGGCTGATGGCCGAGGTGGTGGAGGATCACATCCGCACCCACCTCGTCGACCCGAAGAAGAACCCCGGCGCCCTCGACACCGAGGCCGCCGAACAGCTGATCGAAGTCGTCCATACCTACATGAAGTAAAGGTGCTGCCATGACCGACGTGCAAACCGCGGCCGTCTCCGTCCGCCACAGCCACGTCTTCCTCGGTCCCGACCATGCCCGTGCGGAACGCCGCACCTGGGCGGTGATCTGGCTGTGTGCCGCCATGATGATCGCCGAAATCGCCGGCGGCGCGCTGTTCGGCTCGCTGGCGCTGATCGCCGACGGCCTGCACATGTCGACCCATGCCGGCGCGCTGCTGCTGGCGGCGCTGGCCTACACCTACGCCCGCAAGCATGCGCACGACCAGGACTTCGCCTTCGGCACCGGCAAGTTCGGCGACCTCGCCGGCTACACCAGCGCCATCGTGCTGGCGATGATCGCGCTGCTGATCGGCTATGAGGCGGTGATGCGCTTCCTCAACCCGGTGGCGATCAGCTTCCGCGAGGCGATCCCGATCGCGGTGCTCGGCCTCGCCGTCAACGTCGCCAGCGCCTGGCTGCTGTCCGGCGGACATGACCATGGACACGGCCTCGGCCATGGCCACCATCACGGCCATGGTCATGACCACGCCGCACACGATCACCATGACCACGATCATGCCGCCGAAAGCCTGCATGTCGGCGCCGGTGACGACAGCCTGACCATCACCATTGTCGAGGACGGCGTGCCGCCGCGCTTCCACATCACCCGCGACACCGGCGCGCTGCCGGACGCCGCCGACCTCACCATCGAGACCATCCGCCCCGACGGCACGCGCCAGACCTTCGGCTTCGACAGCCGCCTCGCCTACCTCCAATCCCAGGACGAGATTCCGGAGCCGCACGCCTTCACCGCGCGCATCCGCTGGTCGGTGGACGGCCGCAGCCACGACCACAAGGTGCTGTTCACCGAGCACGACCACGGCGACGCCCACGACCATGGCAATGCCGCCCATCACCGCGACAACAACATGCGCGCAGCGTTCGTCCATGTCCTCGCCGATGCCGCCGTCTCGGTGCTGGTCATCGTCGGCCTGTTGCTGGCCCGCGCCTTCGGCTGGCTGTGGATGGACCCGCTCGCCGGCCTCATCGGCGCGCTGGTGATCGCCAACTGGTCCTATGGCCTGCTGCGCGACACCGGCGGCATCCTGCTCGACCGCACCGCCGATCCGCGCATGGCCGACAAGGTCCGCCAGGCCATCGAGGCCGACGGCGACGCGCTCACCGACCTGCACCTGTGGCGGCTCGGCCCCGGGCATCTCGGCGCCATCGTCTCGATCATGACCGCCAGGGTGCGTGATCCCGACTATTATCGCCGCCGGCTCGCCCGCTTCCCGGATCTCTCCCACGTCACCATCGAGGTGCGGCACCCGCCGTCCCTGCCGGCGACCTGACGCCCCACCCGAAGCCCCGAATCGACGCCGCCCCTGCCCGCCCCCGCGGGCGGGGGCGGCTGCTTTTTGCCGTGCCGCCAAGACGCTGCGATAGCGGTTGATCCCTGACACCGCGCACTCGCCTCGCCGTCACAACAATGTCATATGTTGCAGGGCAATACCTCTGTCTGCAGTCCTTTCCCGTCGTCCCAGGGCCCCGCCGCATGACGTCCCGCAAGCTCTCTCCCCCCGCCCTCGGCCGGACCCTGCTGCCGAACGTCTGGGACGTCGTGGCGCTGGTGCTGATCATCGGCACCATGGTGCTGATCGCCTATGGCGCGCGCCAGACCAATGCGCCGCTGTCGACGCTCGACACCCCGCCGCTGTCGCTCGATCCCTGGCACCTGCCGCTCTATGCGCTGCGCACCACGCTGCGCATGCTGCTGGCGATGGCCTGCTCGCTGGTGTTCACGTTCATCTACGCCGCGCTCGCCGCCAAGAGTCGCCGTGCCGAGATGGTGCTGATCCCGATGCTGGACATCCTGCAGTCGGTGCCGATCCTCGGCTTCCTCACCTTCACGGTCGTGTTCTTCATGAACCTGTTCCCCGGCCGGGTGCTGGGGGCCGAGCTCGCCTGCGTGTTCGCGATCTTCACCAGCCAGGCCTGGAACATGACGTTCAGCATGTACCAGTCGCTGCGCAACGTGCCGAACGACCTCGACGAAGCGTCGCAGAGCTTCCACCTCTTGGCGTGGCAGCGCTTCTGGCGGCTCGACGTGCCGTTCGCGGTGCCCGGCCTCGTGTGGAACGCGATGATGTCGATGTCCGGCGGCTGGTTCTTCGTGGTGGCGTCGGAGGCGATCACCGTCGGCGACACCACCGTGACGCTGCCGGGCGTCGGCTCCTATGTCGCGCTGGCGATCAAGGAGCAGAACCTGCCGGCGATCGGCTATGCCGTGCTCACCATGCTGCTGGTCATCGTCGCCTACGACCAGTTGCTGTTCCGCCCGGTGGTGGCGTGGGCCGACAAATTCCGCTTCGAGCAGACGGCGTCGCAGACCGCGCCGGAATCCTGGGTGCTCGACCTGTTCCGCCGCACCCGGGCGCTGCGCATGCTCACCGTGCCGTTCGTCGCGGTGCGCCGGTGGGTGGCGTCGATCCAGATCCGCCTGCCGCAGCGCCCGCGCCGCACGGCGATGCGGCGCGCGCCGTCGCGCGCCATCGACGCGCTGTGGCTGGCGCTGATCCTCGCCGGCACCGTCTATGCCGGCTGGCGCATTGTCGACTATCTCGCGACAACCCTCGGCTGGGCGGACGTCGCAGTGGCGATCGGCGACGGCTTCCTCACGCTGCTCCGTGTCATCGTGCTGATGGCGCTCGCGAGCCTCGTGTGGGTGCCGATCGGCGTCTGGGTCGGCCTGCGGCCGCGCCTTGCCGAGCGCATCCAGCCGCTGGCGCAGTTTCTCGCCGCATTCCCCGCCAACCTCGCCTTCCCGGTGTTCGTGGTGCTGATCGTGCATTTCGGGCTGAATGCCGACGTCTGGCTCAGCCCGCTGATGATCCTCGGCACGCAGTGGTACATCCTGTTCAATGTCATCGCCGGCGCCAGCGCCTTTCCGACCGACCTGCGCGAGGCCGCCGACGGCTTTCACCTGCGCGGCTGGCGCTGGTGGCTGAAGGTGATCCTGCCCGGCATCTTCCCCTATTATGTCACCGGCGCGATCACCGCGTCCGGCGGCTCGTGGAACGCGTCCATCGTCGCCGAAGTGGCGAGCTGGGGCGACGAGAAGCTGACGGCCACCGGGCTCGGCGCCTACATCGCCAAGGCGACGGAAGCCGGCGACTTTCCCCGGGTGGTGCTCGGCATCACCGTGATGTGCGTGTTCGTCACGCTGTTCAACCGCCTGCTGTGGCGCCCGCTGTACGCCTTCGGCGAACGCCGCCTGCGTCTCGGCTGACAGGAGATCCGAAATGCTCGATCCCACCGCCCCGCAACTGATCGACATCCGCAATGTCTGCCGCTCGTTCCCCAAGGGCAGCGGCGAGGACCTGCTGGTGCTGGAGAACGTCGATCTCACCATCCGCTCCGGCGAGATCGTCGGCCTGCTGGGCCGCTCGGGCTCGGGCAAGTCGACCCTGCTGCGCATCATCGCCGGCCTGACCTCGCCGTCGTCCGGTGACGCCACCTGCCGCGGCGAAGTCATCAAGGGGCCGCCGCACGGCGTCTCCATGGTGTTCCAGTCGTTCGCGCTGTTTCCCTGGCTCACCGTGCTGCAGAACGTCGAGCTCGGGCTCGAGGCCCTCGGCGTCGAGCGCAGCGAGCGCCGCAAGCGCGCGCTCGCCGCCATCGACCTGATCGGCCTCGATGGTTTCGAGTCGGCCTATCCGAAGGAATTGTCCGGCGGCATGCGCCAGCGCGTCGGCTTCGCTCGCGCCCTCGTGGTGCATCCCGACCTCCTGCTGATGGATGAGCCGTTCTCGGCGCTCGACGTGCTGACCGCCGAGACGCTGCGCACCGATCTCGTCGACCTCTGGATCGAAGGCCGGCTGCCGATCAAGTCGGTGCTGATGGTGACCCACAACATCGAGGAAGCGGTGCTGATGTGCGACCGCATCCTGGTATTCTCGTCCAATCCCGGCCGCGTCGCCGCCGAGATCAAGGTCGACCTGCCGCATCCGCGCAACCGCCTCGATCCGGTGTTCCGCGCGCTGGTCGACAGCATCTACGCCCGCATGACCCAGCGCGCCGAGCCGCGCACGCCGACGGTCGAGGGCATCCAGGGCACCGGCGTCGGCATGGTGCTCAACCATGTGTCGTCGAACCTGATCTCGGGCCTGATCGAGACGCTGGCCGGCCCGCCCTACAACGGCCACGCCGACCTCCCCGTACTTGCGGAGAGCCTGCAGCTCGAGGCGGACGAACTGTTCCACCTCGCCGAAGCCCTGCAGCTGCTGCGCTTCGCCCAGCTCAGCGAAGGCGACCTGACGCTGACCGACGCCGGCAAGCGTTTCGCCAACCTCGAAACCGACGCGCGCAAGCGCCTGATCGCCGAGCACCTCGTCTCCTATGTGCCGCTGATCGGCCTGATCCTCCGCGTGCTCGACGAGCGCCCCTCGCACACCGCCCCCGCGGCGCGCTTCCGCAACGAGCTCGAGGACTACATGTCCGAGGACTATGCCGACGAGACGCTCAAGACCATCGTGTCCTGGGGCCGCTATGCCGAGCTGTTCGCCTATGACGAGCAGTCGGAGATGTTCAGCCTGGAGAACCCGCACTGAGGCGGGAGACGAGTTCGGAGCCAGGTGCGACGGGCTCTTTGAACTGCTACGTCTGATGGGCCTCGCCGCTATCTGAGACTCAGGGCGCTTCCACATCCTCAGCGTCATCACCGGGCCGACGCGAAGCGTCGAGACCCGGTGATCCAGCTTCAATACTCACGTGCACGGCAAGCAAGCTGGATTGCCGGGTCTTCGCCCGGCAATGACGCAGTGGGGGCTGTCAGCGCCGGAAATCAGCCATACGCCTGCGCGGGGTATAGGACCTCTCTGCACACCGCCACCGCTTAACGGCCCTCGCGCACTCCGCCATCTCCCACGAGCTGCTCCCGGAAGAACCGCACCACGCTCGCGTCGAAGTCACGGTGGAAGGCGACGCGGTCGAAGCCCGGCGGATCGATGCACAGGCGCGGCAGGGCGGCGGCGAACGCCGGCGAGCACGGCATGAGGAAAGCGAAGTGGCCGGCCGGCACGACATGGATCTCGGGTGAGCCCGGCAGCGCGCGCAACACGCGCGCGACGCCTTCCGGATCGATGCCGGTCCCCGCGGTGGACACCTCGGACCGCCAGACCTGCAGCGGGATGCGGATGCCGGCCAGGGCGTCCCGCGTGAACGCGCCGCTGTGGGCGGGGTCGGCGAGCACCGCGGCCTTGATCCGGGTGTCGCGTGCCAGGTCGTGCGGAACGTCGCCGCTGCGCACCTGCACGCAGAAAGGCGCGTCGTTCGTGCACAAGGATACCAGCCGCTGGTAGTCCGGCGAGGCGCCGATCAGCAACAGCCCAGTGAAGCCGCCCTTGGAGAAGCCGACGAAGCCGACGCGCGCGGGGTCAATGACCGCCCGGTCCTTCCAGTCGTGCAGCATGAAATCGAGCAGGCGCACGATATCCGCCGGGCGCGTGGCCCACACGGACAGCACGTCGCTCTGCGAGCGATCAAGGCCGTTGTCACCGGGATGGTTGATGACGGCGACCACGAAGCCGGCATCGGCGAGCGCCTCGGCCGTGTCCTGATGCATGGTGAACCAGCCGCCGTAGCCGTGGGAAAACACGATCAGCGGCAGCTTCGCGCCGGTGACGGCGCAATCCCTGACGCCCGCGAGCGTGATCGCGGGCATCGCCGCGAGCGCGCCGAGCGGAATGTCCTTCGCCTCGCCGGCGCAGGGATACCAGATGGCCCCGGTGAGGCGCGGATCGGAATCGAGGAGCTGGATACCAGCGGCCGGCGCACGCGAAACCAGGCAGCACAGGATGATCGCACAAGCCCAATACGTCTTGAGCACCACGAGCCGCCCCTCAATCTGACACCTGAGAAATGATCGAAGACGAACACCCCAGCCAAGCGACACCGCAATTGTGTCGAAAGTTGCGCGCCCGCCGTCGCGATGATCGGGACGGCGCAGCGTCACCGGCGAAACGCGCTCAGGTCACGAGCGGCAGCACGGCGCCGATGAGCACCGTGAGCGCGACACGGCTCT
This sequence comes from Bradyrhizobium sp. 2TAF24, assembly GCF_052115025.1. Lineage (NCBI taxonomy): Bacteria > Pseudomonadati > Pseudomonadota > Alphaproteobacteria > Hyphomicrobiales > Nitrobacteraceae > Bradyrhizobium > Bradyrhizobium sp. 2TAF24. Next base: position 155,758 of record NZ_JBFRFW010000012.1, read on the forward strand.
GTTCGCTGCCGGGCTTGTCGTAGTTGCCGCAGTTGATGCCGACCACGAGATCGAGGTCCGGCATCACGAACAGCCGCTGACCGCCCCAGCCGATGCCGCCGATCCAGTGATGCGGCTGGCCGGAGACAGCGATGTCGCCCATGTACCAGTGATAGCCATAGCTGCGGCGCTGGTCGATGGTCACGGTCTGCGTCGTGACCGTCCTGACCCACGCCTCCGGCACCAGCTGCCGGCCCTGCCAGTTGCCGCGGGCGAGCACCAGCTGCCCGACCTTGAGCATGTCGCGCGGCAGCAGGCGCAGCCCCGACGCCGCGATCGGCTCGCCGTCCCGGCCCGGCCCCCACACGACAGGGCCGAAGTCCATCGGACCGAACAGCATGCGCTGCGCATAGTCGAGCAGCGGCATGCCGGTGCCGCGCGCGATGAGGTGGCCGAGCAGCGCGGTCGCACCACCGCAATAGAGCCAGGCGCGGCCGGGCTCGGCGGCGATCGGCAGCGACAGGATGTAGCGATAGCGGTCCGGCGCATCGTCCATGGCGTTCTCGCTGTTGCGGGGATCGCCATAGGGAATGGTCAGTTCGTCCCACTGCAGCCCCAGCGTCATGCTGAGGACATGGGCGATGGTGATGCGGTCGCGCCCGGGCTCCGCCGCGAGATCAGCGTATTGCGGAAACTGGTCGTAGAGCCTGGCGTCGGGCGGCGGCACCTTGCCGTCCGCGAGCGCAATGCCATAGAGCAGGCCGACCACCCCCTTGGTGACCGAGCGCAGGTCATGGGGCACGTCGGGCGCAAACGCCACCGTGCCGAGGTTGCGCCCTCTGCGGTCGACATCCGTGCCCGGCTGATAGTGCTCGAAGATGATCCTGCCATGCTGCGACACCAGCACCGCATGCAGGCCGGACAGCTTGTCATGCTCCGCCACCATCGCGAGGCGCTGCTCGAAATCGGCGGCGGCCGGCGCGGCGGCGACGCGGTGCCGCGAGGCGTCCGTCACGGTCGCCGTCGCGCCAAGGGCCATGGAGCCGAGAAACGTCCGACGGTCGAAGCGCATGGTGCATCCTGCTGGCTGGCCCGTCCGTGCAGGAGCTGTCGCGTCCAACATCCCGTCTCGCGTCCGGCAGGCGTAACTATCGCACTTCCCCACGAGGTTGAGAAGCGGGATCGGCGGACGCGCCGCACCGCTGTCGCGGCGGCGTCACAGCCGCACGCCCGCCTGCAGCGCTCAATGCTTGTGTGGCAGGACGTGCCGACAGATCTTCATGGCGTCCGGCGGCGCGAGGCGGTCGAACAGCTGTGACAGCTGGATGTCGTCCATGGCGTCGTTGGGCAGCTCGCGCGGCAGCGCCACCGGCAGCCGCAGCCGGCCGCCGCCGGGCACCCGGGTGACCAGGATGCGCCAGCTCATGCCGAGCGGCGGCACCCCGAGCGGATCGAACGATTCGAACGGCACGAGGTCACGCAGCCGGTGCACCCGGCCCGCGTTCTTCTCGAACCAGACGTGATCGACGTCCGCGGCCGGGCCCGGCATCTCCGGATCCGCGGCGTCAGCGGCGGGCGCGTCGGGAGGATTGGAAATCTTCATGTCCGCGGCCTCCTTGTTCGATCAGCAGACCACGCCAGCAGATGTGGGGCCGAAACATGCCGCCGTCAACGGGGGCGGCGCGCCGATCACGGCGGCGGTGAATAGTCCGTCAGATGCAGCAGGCGGTCCTGAATGCTGCCAACCATCACGCCATCGGTTGCCGCCGTCCGGGTCTTGATCTCGGACCACTCGTGGTCGGCCATGAAGTCCGCCCAGCGCGCCGTCAGCGTCGCCTCATCAGGCCATTGCAGCAGATAGACGAACTCGGTGCGCCCGGCGGTGCGCGCCTCCCACATCGCCACGATGTGAAAGCCATGGCGCGCCATGATGCGCGCGGCGTGGTCGCGGAAGCGGGCATGGAACGCGGCCTTGTTGTGCTCGAATATCTCGTAGATGCGAAGCTGATGAATCATGACGTTCGATGTCGCTGGATAGGCCGCGGTCGCGGCGGCGGGGCGAAGGAGTTGCGCGAGGGCAATCAGGGCCGGCGCGAGGTCACGACGGGTCAACAATGCACGGGCGGGCGGCATCAACGATCGTAGCCTCCGATCAACTCCGGGCACGATGGTGGCGTCGCCAGCGCGGGCTGTAAAATATCTTATTCGGTCGCCAGTGAGACGGTGCGCGTCTCAGCGGCGGCGACCTGCCTGACGGTGGCGAGGAACGCAGTGCGCACCGGGGAGGCGCGCGAGCCGGTCCAGCCGGCGACGAGATCGACATGGGTCATGCTGCTGGGCGCATCGACCGCAAGCGGGCGGAACGTGACGCCGTCGCGGCGCCCGCGCATCAGCGCACTGGGCACCAGCGCGACACCGAGCCCGCCGGCCACGAGGCCGACAATGGTCGGCATCTGCCGCGCCTCCTGCACGATGCGCGGCGAGAACCCGGCGAGGCGGCACAGGCCGATGATCTGGTCGTAAAAACCCGCGCCCTTGTCGCGCGGCGAAAACACAAAACCCTCGCCGGCAAGGCGCTGCAGCGGCACCGTACGCAGCCGCGCCAGCGGATGATCGTCGGGCAGCGCCACCACGATCGGCTCCTGCGCGACGCGCTCGAACGAAAGACCGGGCGTCGGCACACCCGGCCAGCGCATCAGCCCGAGATCGGCCGTGCCGTCGCGCAGCGCCTCGACCTGCTCGAAGCTGGTCGCCTCCTGCAGCGCGAGCTCGACGTCCGGATAAGTCTCGCGGAACGCGCGCAGCACGCCGGGCAGGAGGTCGTAGGCGGCGGATTCGAGGAAGGTCACCGCAAGCCGCCCGGCGACGCCAGCCGCGACGCGGCGGGCGTGGTCGGCGCCGTCGGTGAGCTGCGCCAGCGTACGCCGCGCGGTATCGAGAAAGGCGACACCAGCCGGCGTCAGCGTGACGGCGCGGCGGCTGCGCGTGAACAGCGGCACGCGCAGTTCCTTCTCCAGCCGCCGGATCGCCTGGCTGAGCGGCGGCTGCGCCATGTTCAGGCGCTGGGCCGCACGGTGAAAATGCAGTTCCTCGGCGACCGCGATGAACTGGCGAAGCAGGCGGGTTTCGATCATCACCTGCAATACTAGAGCGTTTTCGAGCGAAGTGGATACCGGTTGGCGTGACGAAAACGCGTCAAAACAAAAATGAGAGCACGTTCGCGTTTCAAAAGCGAACGCGCTCCAGGGCGCGCCCCGGCCAGTAAATCCAGTGCCGGCCGGTTTCGACGGCGACGGCCGGTGACGGCTCAGAACATGGTGTTGGCGTTCGCCGCCGTCTCCGGCACGTCCTGGCGCACGTCCCAGTGCTCGACGATCTTGCCGTTGTCGAGGCGGAAGATGTCGACGATGGCGGCGCCGCGCGTGCCCGGCTCGCGCACCGCATGCACATGCAGGATGACATAGTCGCCGTCGGCGAACACCCGCTTGATCTCGCTGTGCGAGTTCGGGAACTTGGTGCGCAGCATCTCGATGAAGGCCTTGAAGCCGGCGATGCCGTCCGGCGCGGTCGGATTGTGCTGGACGTACTGCGCGCCGAAATAGGCTGCCGCGGCGTCGAAGTCCTTCTGGTTCAGCCCCTTCTCGTAGAACGCCACCACGGCCTTCTTGTTGGCCTCGAGCTGCGCCGCATCCGCCGCGCGCGCCGGCAAGGCCTGGCCGGCGAGCGCGACAAGCGCCGCCGCGCCGATGATCAAGCGTCGTGTCATGATGATCTCCCCCAGATGGTTGCAGGTGAATGCGGCTGGTGAAAGCGGCGTCGCGCTGCCCACCTGTGATGTCCGAGCCATCACGGCAACACAACCGGCCTGCTCACGAAGTTGTTGCTTGCGACGCCGCCCCGTCGACGTCAAGACAGGGCGGAGAGACCAAGTAAGCGCCGGGTAATCGCGTTTTCCAATCGCGCGTCGCCGTTTGCGACGCGGCGTCGTCGTTCGTGGCATTGCCTGGTCGTTTGCGACAATGCGCGGCCTTGTGATCGCGGCGCATGCGGGCCAGAGCAGGCGCCGTTGCCGCCATCGGAGCATCAGGATCATGCCGAAGTTCTTCTTCAACACCCGCGTCGGCGACGACCTCGTGCGCGATCCGGACGGCATCGTGCTGCGCGACGCCGACCAGGTCTGGGAGGTGGCGCGCACCACCATCCGTGAGCTGTTGCGCGGCGAGGGCCAGCCGCGCCACCTGCTCGCCGCCTCGCTCGAGGTCACCGACCGCGACGGGCAGGTGGTGCTGGAATTTCCGTTCTCCGAAGCCCTGTTCGATCCCTCGGCGGAAGACACCGTGAAGCACTGACCGCCGCTGCCGCCGCAATCTTTTATTCACCATGTTATCGAACGGGGGCCGATGGCCGCCCGGCGCCAACCGTTCATCACGGCCAGCACAACCGCCTCTCCTGGCCACACCGATGCCGCATGCAGTGCCCCGCTCCGAACGCCTCGGAGAAAATTTTCCTTCAATGAAGATGACCGGTGGCCGAATGCCGCTACAAAGCCGCCCCGGGCTGGCACACCAGTCCGCGAGTGGCGGCCACCCCTGCAACCTGCAGCTGATGAGCGGCTTGAAAAACGCCACCGAGTTGTGCTTGGTGCGTTGGCTCAACGCCCCCGCTTCCGCTGACCGTCGAGGCATCATGCTCCGAACGCGCTGGATTATGCTCGCCGTGCTGTTCATCGCGCGCACGGCGATGGCCCTGCAATTCCAAACGGTCGGCTCCAGCGCACCGTTGCTGGTCGGTCAGCTCGGCCTGTCCTATGCCGACATCGGCACGCTGATCGGGCTCTATCTCCTGCCCGGCGTCGTCATCGCCCTGCCCGGCGGCCTGCTCGGCCAGCGCTTCGGCATCAATGTCGTGCTCGGCGGCCTCGTGCTGATGGTGATCGGCGGCGTCATCACCGGCTTTGCCACCACGCTCGGCATGCTGTCGCTCGGCCGCCTCGTCAGCGGCACCGGCGCGGTGCTGCTCAACGTGCTGCTGACCAAGCTGCTGGCCGACTGGTTCACCGACCGCAGCGTCACCGCGGCGCTGGCGATCCTGGTGACGAGCTGGCCGCTCGGCATCGGCGCCGGCCTTGCCGGCGGTCACGCCGTCGCCGGCACGTTCGGCTGGCCGACGCTGATGATGGCCGGCGCGGCATTCTCGCTCGCCAGCCTTTTGCTGCTGGTCGCGGTCTATCGCACGCCACCCGGCGCATCCGCCGGGCGCGCGCCGACGCTGCTGCCGCGGCTCAGCGCCTATGAGATCACCATGTCGCTGGTCGCCGGCGCGATCTGGGCGGTCTACAATGTCGGCTTCATCGTGCTGATCAGCTTCGCGCCGGAATTTTTCGTCGCGCGCGGCTATTCGCTGGCGCAGGCGAGCGGCCTCGTCAGCCTGCTGGGCTGGTTCCTGGTGCCGATGATCGTGGTCGGCGGCCTGCTCACCGCCCGCACCGGCCGCCCCAACCTCCTGATGGCCGGCGGCTTCATCATCGCCGCGATCACCGCGGCGGCGCTGCCGGTGGCCGGCCTGCCGGCACTGCTGTTCATCGTCATCGCGCTCGCGGCGGGCCTGCCGGCCGGCCCGATCATGACGCTGCCGGTCGAGGTGCTGCGGCCGGAAAACCGCGCCGCCGGCATGGGCCTCTACTTCACCTGCTACTATGGCGGCATGGCGGTGCTGCCGGCCTTCGCCGGCTCGCTGCGTGACCTCAGCGGCACCACCACCGCGCCGCTGCTGTTCGCCGCCGCCATGATGGTGATCGCGCTGGCGCTGCTGGTGATCTTCCGCGGCATGCAGCGCACCGACACAGCGGCGCTGCCGCCGGGCGCGGCCACGGAAAAGCTGAAAGGCTGATCGACTGCAAGGCCGATCGCGGCGGTCCGCGGTCAGGCCGCGCGACCGCCGCGGAACATCGCGTTACGGGCAGGGATGCCGACGGCCGTCGTGGCCGAGATAGGTGCCGCTCGCCGGATCGTAGGAGCGGAAGCGGCGGATGCAGTACTCCTCGTCGCCGCCCGGCGGCGGCGCACCGTAATAGGCCGGCCCCGGCGCGTAATAGCCGGGCGGATAGCCATATGGCCCATAGCCGTAGCCATAACCGTAAGGCGCGGCGAGCGCGCCGCCGATCAGCGCTCCGGCAATGATGCCGCCGGCGACCGGCCCGCCCCATCCCCAGCCGCGACCGCGCCAGTACACGTTCTCCACAAGACCGGAGGCCACGGCCTTCTGCGGTGGCTGACCAATCATCGGCGCCGCCGACGCCTGGCCGAGCGGCATCGCCAGACTTGCCGTCACCGCCAATGCGGCAGCGAGATGCCCCGACCGGATCCACATGTTCATACGCGTTGCTCCATGGCTGTCCGCCCCCCAACGGCAAGGGTAGCCAAATCGGCAGAGCCTGTCAGATCAACTTTTACCCGGTGATGCCGCCATCATCTTCGCATGATGTCCACTGGCGACGTGGATGATGCGACCGCATCGTCCCGTTAGCGCCAGCCGTCGCGGATCGCCACGGTACGCCGTCGGCGTCATGGCACCGGTATTTTGGTCCGGCGCGTCCTCAGCAGGATACGCGGGCCGGCACCTTCCTCAGCAAGGCGGTCGTTCGGATTGCGTAAGGGACAGTCCTTCAGCGACAGGCAGCCGCAACCGATGCAGCCGTTGAGCTGGTCGCGCAGCTGGGTCAGCGCCTCGATGCGGGCGGCGAGCGTCGCGGCCCAGTCCTTCATCGCCCGCGACCAGTCGCGCGCGCTCGGCATGCGGTCTGCCGGGATCGCGGCGAACGCCTGTTTGACGTCGGCGAGCGGAATGCCGGCACGCTGCGCGATGCGGATGATCGCGACGCGGCGCAGGATGCCGCGGTCATAGCGGCGCTGGTTGCCCGCCGTGCGCCGGCTCGTGATCAGGCCCTTGCTCTCATAGAAGTGCAGCGTCGACACCGCGACGCCGCTGCGCATCGCGACCTCGCCGACCGACAATTCGCGCGCCGGCTTTTTGGCCATGTTGTACTCGCGTTCCACGCTGCGTCTCCGGACCCAGCTCGACCTCAACTAATATTGAGGTTCTATATCTGCTGCCGGTTTGCATTGCGCAAGCGCTCGGTGCGTCCGTCGTTGACGGCCCGGTGTTTTGCCGCCATATAAAGGGCATGAACAAGCTGCTTCCAGCCGCACTGACCACCACCGCGACCGCTCACGGCGGATCGCCAGCTGGTTGCGCGCGCTAAGAATAAGCGTTCTTCACCCAGAACAGGCCCCGCCGGCGACGGACGGGGCCTGTTCTGTTTGTGCCGATCCCCGTCCGCGCTTTTTCTCCCCACAAGGAAACAAAGCCATGGACGATCTCGACCACAGACATCTCGGTGTCAAACTCAAGCTCTGGCATGTGCAGGATGATGCGCCCGGCATGGTGTTCTGGCATCCGCGCGGCCACGCGATCTACCGCGTGCTGGAGGATTATCTGCGGCGCAGGATGCGCGGCGCCGGCTATGCCGAAGTCCGCACGCCACAGCTGCTCCCGCAGGCGCTGTGGAGCCGCAGCGGTCACTGGGACAAGTTCGGCGACAACATGTTCCGGGTCGACGACGGCGATCTGGTGATGGCGCTGAAACCGATGTCGTGTCCGTGCCATGTGCAGATCTTCAACCGGAGACTGCGCTCGTGGCGGGAACTGCCGATCCGCTATGCCGAGTTCGGCGCCTGCCACCGCAACGAGCCGTCCGGTTCGCTCCACGGCATCATGCGGACGCGCGCCTTCGAGCAGGACGACGCCCATGTGTTCTGCCGTGAACAGGATGTCGCGGGCGAAGTCGCAGGCTTCATCGCCCTGCTGGACGAGGTCTACCGCGATCTCGGCTTTTCCGAATACGACGTGGCGCTGGCGACGCGGCCGGCCGTGCGCGCCGGCGACGACGCCGCATGGGACCGGGCGGAGATGCAGCTCGGCGATGCCGCGCGGCAATGCGGCCTCGCGCCTCAGATCAATCCCGGCGAAGGCGCGTTCTACGGACCGAAGCTGGAATTCGCGCTGCGCGACCGGCTGGGACGATCCTGGCAATGCGGCACGGTGCAGCTCGACAGCGTGCTGCCGGAGCGGCTCGGCGCGTCCTATGTCGCGGCTGACGGCAGCCGCGCGATCCCGCTGATGATCCATCACGCCATCTTCGGATCGCTCGGTCGCATGATCGCAATCCTGCTCGAGCACCATGGCGGCGTGCTGCCGTTCTGGCTGTCGCCGGACCAGGTCGCGGTTGCGCCGATCTCGCAGGATCACGCCGGCTACGCTGCGGACGTTGTCGCCGCGTTCGAGAACGCGGGACTGCGCGCCATCGCCTATGACGGCGCCGACACCCTGTCGCGGCGCATCGTCGAGGCGCGGGACATGGCAGTGCCGGTGATGGCGATCATCGGCGCGCGCGAGATGAAGAACGGCCGGGTGACCCTGCGCGAGCGCGACGGCGCGCAGGCCGACGTCCCCCTGGCTGAGGCGGTGGCGCGGCTGAAGGAGAGAACGCGGCACGGCTAGATGCCGTGCCGGCAACTGTCTGCGAACGATAGACCCGGGTTCTATAGCTCACGTTTTCCGGCATTCTTGAGCGATAGGATCCCTACCCGTCGAACCCGACGAACACCGTGGCTTCCTCGACCGACTTGCGCTCGGACACGACCGCATTGGCCGGGAAGGTTTCGTCCGGCCAGCCCAGCGCGATGCTCTTCATGATGACCTGGTCGTCGGCGATGCCGGCATGCTCGCGCACCACCGGCGACTGCATGATGCCCTGGCTGTTGATCACGGCGCCGAGGCCGCGCGACCACGCGGCATTGACAAGAGCAGTCGCCACCGCGCCGCAGTCGAACGGCGTATCGTCGCTGCCGTCCAGCACACGATCATACGTCACGATGATGCACACCGGCGCGTCGAACTGGCGGAAGCCGCGCAGCACCCAGTCCTGCCGCATCTCCTTGTCGTCGCGCGCGATCCCCATCGCGGAGAACAGCTGCTTGGCGACGCCGACCTGGCGGTCGCGGTGCTGGCCGGTGAAGGCCTGCCCGGTGCGGAACTCGCGCGACTGCGGAATGCCTGCCACCATGCGCTCGGTGTTGCCGGCGCGAATGCGGTCGAGCGGCTCACCGGTGACGACGTAGAAGTTCCAGGGCTGGGTGTTCATCGACGACGGCGCACGCATCGCCAGGGTGATGATTTCCTCGATCAGGGCCCTCGGCACCGGATCCGGCTTGTAGCCACGGATGCTGCGGCGGCCGAGAATCACGTCGTCAAATTGCATAGGCTTGAAATTCCTCACTGAGACCTGAAGCTCGCCCGATATTTGCGGCGGACGAGGCTGCGCGCAAGACGGGATATTCCGCTCGGCAGACGGCCTGCCGGAATCTGTTCTGCCTGTCGGCGCGGCGGCCATGGCAGGCGCAAAGGGCGATCGCTATGTGTCTTTTTGGGGGTGACCCGCTGTATATAGTAGGTTGAGGTGGATCGCACCGACCTCCCGTGGACGCCATGCGCTGGAGGGCATGGCGCTTCCGCCGCCATTGCCGTAAAGGATCGCCATCCAGCCGCCACGTGCGGCTCTCCGTGTTCCGGGCTCGCAGCCTCAGGTCCCCCCGGCACGACGTTTCCGGCCTGAACCAGTCAAGGTTTCTCCTCTTGTCATTTTCGACCACCAGTCCGTCGCTCGCCCGCGCGCTCGCCGAGCGCAACTACGACCAGCCCACCCCCGTGCAGAGCGCCGTGCTCGCTGATGACGCCGCAGGCCGCGATCTGCTGGTCTCGGCCCAGACCGGCTCGGGCAAGACCGTCGCCTACGGCCTTGCCATGGCCAGCGACGTGCTCGGCGACGCCGAGCGCTTCGAAGCCGCCGGTGCACCGCGCGCCCTGATCGTCGCGCCGACCCGCGAACTCGCCCTCCAGGTCCAGCGCGAACTGTCCTGGCTTTACGAGCACGCGGGCGGCCGCATCGTCGCCTGTGTCGGCGGCATGGATCCGCGCCGCGAGCAGCGCGAGCTCGCCGCCGGCGCGCACATCGTCGTCGGCACGCCCGGCCGGCTGTGCGATCATCTGCGGCGCGGCCGCCTCGACGTCTCGGAATTGACCGCCGTCGTCCTCGACGAGGCCGACGAGATGCTCAACCTCGGCTTCCGCGAAGACATGGAGTTCATCCTGCAGGCGACGCCGGAAACGCGCCGCACCCTGCTGTTTTCAGCGACCTTCCCGCGCGGCATCGTCGCGCTGGCGAAACAGTATCAGCGTGACGCGCACCGCATCGAGGTCGCCGGCGACGAAGGCGGCCATGCCGACATCGAGTATCGCGCGCTGCGCATCGCGGCCGGCGACGTCGAGCACGGCGTCGTCAACGTGCTGCGCTATTTCGAGTCGCCGAGCGCGCTGGTGTTCTGCAACACCCGCGAGGCGGTGCGGCATCTGCAGGCGGCGCTGCTCGAGCGCGGCTTTTCCGTGGTGGCGCTGTCCGGCGAGCTGACGCAGAACGAACGCACGCGGGCGCTGCAGGCGCTGCGCGACGGCCGCTCCCGCGTCTGTGTCGCCACCGACGTCGCCGCGCGCGGCATCGACCTGCCGAGCCTCGACCTCGTCATCCATGCCGACCTGCCGAACGATCCCGAGGTGATGCAGCATCGCTCGGGCCGCACCGGCCGCGCCGGCCGCAAGGGCGTCAGCGTGCTGCTGGTGCCGCCGGCGCGGCGGCGGCGCGCGGAGCTGCTGCTGGATCTGTCCGGCGTCGAGGCGATCTGGGGCGCCGCGCCCCAGGCCGACGAGATCCGCCGGCGCGACCAGGAGCGCATGCTGCAGGACGCGATGTTCACCGACGAGACCACGCCCGACGACCTCGTGCTGGCGCAGGCGCTGCTCGCCGAGCGCTCGGCCGAGGACATCGCCACCGCGCTGGCGCGGCTCTATCGCGCACGGCTGCCCTCCCCCGAGGATGTGCTCGATCCCGGCGAGGGGCGCGGCAAGGAGCGCACCAGGGACCGTGACCGCCCGCGCGACGATCGCCCGCCGCGCGGCGACGATCGGGAGGACCGCCCCCGGCCGAAAGCCGGCAAGGCGCGCCATGGCATGACCGAGGCGACCGTCTGGTTCCGCGCCGCCATCGGCCGGCGCAAGAACGCCGAGGCGCGCTGGCTGCTGCCGATGATCTGCCGCCGCGGCGGCATCGACCGCCAGGACATCGGCGCCATCCGCATTCACGACACCACCACCGAGTTCGAGATCTCCGAGCGGGTGGCGGAGGACTTCGCCGCCAAGGTCAAGCGCCCCGACAAGGAAGACAGCATCCGCATCGAGCCGCTGACGGGCGCGCCCGCCGGGCCGGTGGTCGACGACGTCATCCCGTGGGGCGATCGGCCCCCCGCGCCGCGACGTCCGGCCGACGAGGACCGCGGCACGCGCCGCCGCGACGATGGGCAGCGAGACGCGCCGCCGCCGAAGCATCGCGGCAAGTCGTATGACAAGGCCTATGACAAGTCCGCCGACAAGCCGCGCGACGCGTTCCGCGACGACAAGCCTCGTCGTCCGAAATTTCGCGACGACAGGTTTGCCGACGACGCAACCGGCCGCGGCGCATTCCGTGACGACAAGCCTGCGCGCGACGACAGGCACGGTGAAAGATCTCGCGGTGACGAACCCCGTCGCAGCAAGCCGTATCGTGACAAGCCGCACCGCGACGGCGACTCGGCATTCTCCGAAAAGCCCGCCTTCAAGACGAAAAAGCACGGCGACGGCGGCGCAGCGTTCTCCGACAAGCCGTCGTTCAGCAAGACCAAGCCCGCTTTCGGCAAGAAGAAGCACCGCGACAAGTCCGCGCCGGCCAAGGGCGGCCACGGCAAGAAGCCAAAGCAGCGGACGCGGCGCTGAGTGTCACCACGCCATCAGGCGCACGGGCGCCTGATGGTAACGATAGTTGCGGGCGTGGAGGGCTGCTCCAGTATGAGATACAGTTGCTACGAAGAGGGGTCCTGAAGCCGGGGAGACAATGGAGCTGCAATGTTACTGATTGGGGTAAATCGGTCACCATTTACGCGGCGCGTTGCAATCACACTCAATATTTACGGTGTGCCGTTTGAGCAGCGGGCACTCTCGGGCTTCGACAATCGCACCGAGGTACGAACCAGCAATCCGCTCGGCCGCATACCGGCTCTGATACTTGATAACGGCGAAACACTGATCGACAGCAACGCGATCATCGATCATCTCGACGAAGCATATGGTGAGGATCGGCCGTTGATACCGCGCGAGGGTGCCGATCGCCGCGCAGTGCTAAAGGTCGCCGCGATCATGATGGGAGCCTGCGAGAAGTGCCTTCATGCCGCCTACGAGCGTAACCGGCGCCCTCCCGAGAAACAGTATCAGCCATGGATTGACGACTGCTTGGCTCAGGTTAAGAACGCCCTCGTCGCTGTCGATGAGACGATTGCCCCCAACAAGCGATATGTGCTGCTGGATCGCCTCACCCAGGCAGATGTGACGGCTGTCATCGCCGAACGCCTCGCCCGTGCGCGCGGCATCGATACCGACGCGCAGACGCCGCGCCTGCGCGACTTGACCAGAAGACTCGCGGAAGAGCCCTTCTTCCACGTAACGGAGCCATGACCCCCGCGGTGAACATGATACAAAATCTCGTTCACCGCAGACCCTTAGTCCACTTAACCCTACAGCCTTACCAGGTAAGCCTGCTCCCCGCTGAGCACGAGTTCGCCGCGCTGGTTGTGCACGGTGGCTGACAGCGTCAGCACCGCGGTGGTGCGCTGCGGCTTCACACTGGCGACCGTCAGCGCCGGATAGAGCGTGTCGCCGGCATAGACGCCTTTGTGGAACTGCGACGACTGGCTGATGAAGCCGACCAGCGCCTCGCCAATGACATGGGGAAACAGCCCGGCGCCGGCGGCGGTGAAACACAGCACCTGCAGGCCATGGGCGAGCAGGCCGGGATGGCCCTGGCGGCGGCAATATTCGACGTCGTAGTGGATGGGGTGGTTGTCGCCGGACACCACCTGGAAGGCGGCGAAGTTCGCTTCCGTCACGGTGCGGCTCGGCAGGCGGAACACCTCGCCGACGGCGAGGTCCCGCACCGGCCGCGTCGGCACCACGCGATGGGCCTGCGGATCGAACGGCGCGGCGGTGGCATGATCAGTCATTTCGTCTCCTCTTTGGCGAGCTCGCAACCGCCCTCGGCCAGCGGCCGCCAGGCGTCCTCCGGCGCGATGGTCGCGATTACCTTCTCATAGTCCCACGGCCCCTTCGACTCCGCGGGGGTCTTGACCTGCACAAGGTACATGTTGCGCAGCACCTGGCCGTCGGCCCTGATCCGCGCATTCTGCGACATGAAGTCGTCGACCGGAAGCTTGCGCATCGCCGCGGCGACCGCATCGGCGTCATCGGTGCCCGCCGCCTGCACGGCTTTGAGGTAGTGCATCACGCCGCTATAGACGCCGGCCTGGATCATGGTCGGCGCCTGCCCGCGCCGCCGCGCCATGAAGCGCTCGCCGAATGCCCGCGTCGCCGCGCTCTGCGTCCAGGAGAACGAGGTGGCGTAGATGATACCCTGCGCCGCCTGCAGGCCGAGGGAATGCACGTCGGTGATCAGCATCAAGAGCGCGGCGATGCGCTGGTCGGCGCTCTTGCCGATGCCGAACTCGGCCGCCTGCTTCAGGCTGTTGACGGTGTCGCCGCCGGCATTGGCGAGCGCGATCACCTTGGCCCTGGAGTTCTGCGCCTGCAGCAGGAACGACGACAGGTCGGAGGCGCCGAGCGGATGGCGCACCGCGCCGAGCACCTTGCCGCCCGCCCTCGCGACGAAGCCGGAAGCGTCGCGCTCCAGCGCATGGCCGAAGGCATAGTCCGCGGTCAGGAAGAACCAGGTGTCCTCCTTCTGCTTGAGCAGCGCCTTGGTGACGGCGGAGGCCTCCGCATAGGTGCTGTAGGTGAAGTGGAAGCCATAAGGCGAGCACTGCTTGCCGGTGAGGTCCGAACTGCCCGGCCCCGAGATCAGAAAGATGCGCTTCTTGTCGCGCACGATGCCCTGGATCGCGAGCGCGGTGGCGGAATTGCCGCCGTCGGCGATGGCGTCGACGCCGCCCTCGTCGATCCAGCGCCGTGTGATCACCGAGGCGATGTCAGGCTTGTTCTGGTGGTCGGCGGCGACGATCTCGATCTTTTTGCCGAGCACCGTCGGGCCAAAATCCTCGACCGCGAGCCGCGCCGCCTCGACGGCGCCCTCGCCGCCGAGATCGGAATACAGCCCGGACATGTCGTTGATGACGCCGATGCGCACCACATCGCCGGACACCTGCGCCGCGGCCGGCGCGGCGGCGAAGCCGGCAAGCATGCCGAGCAGTGCTGCCAACCGCAGCCGGCCGGATGCGCGCGTCATGGGCTCTCCCTTTTCGTTCACGACCGTCATCGTCACGCCTCCAGCAGCTTTGCGACCTGCGCGGCAGTTGCCGGCGCGTCATCCAGCACCAGCGCGATGGCGCCCTGCTCCCAGCGATCGTCCGGCAGCGCCAGCGGGTCACGCGGCGACAGGCGATGCTCCAGCACGAAGCGCGCCAGCAGCGCGCGCCGCGGATCGACGCCGGGACGGCTGCCCTCCCATGCCAGCAGCACCGCCGAGGTGGCGTGATAGAGCGCGCTCGCGGCCAGCCGCACCGCGGTCTGCGACGCGGGATCGCGCGCCACCTGCTCCGCGAACGCGATCGCTTGCTCGAACGCGGTGTGCAGGCGCTGGCGGAACGCCGCCGGCAGCGCGGTGGCCTCATCGAGGCGCGCCGCGAGCGTCCGCCGCAGCACGGCTTGCGCGCCGCTCCTGCCGACCGCGCGACTGACGATGTCCTGCGCGTTGATGTTGCTGGTGCCTTCCCACAGCACGCCGATATGGGCGTCGCGCACCAGGCGCGCATGCACCCATTCCTCGATGTAGCCGTTGCCGCCGCGTATCTCCATGGCGCCGGTGGCGACCGGAATGTTGTCGCGGCAGGCGCGGTATTTCAGCAGCGGCGTCAGGATGCGCACGAGGTCGGCGGCGTCGTTGCCCCCGGCATGGGCCGCGTCCATCGCGCTCGCCGCCAGCATCGCCACCGACAGCGCCTGCTCGGCCGGCACGATCAGCTTCATGAGCTGGCGCCGCAGCAGCGGATGATCGATGATGGTCTTGCCGAAGGCGACACGACCGCGCGCGCAGGCCAGCGCCTCGTTGACACAGCGCCGCATCATCGCCGCCGCCCGCACGCCGTGCGACAGCCGCGACAGGTTGACCTGCTCCATCATCTGCTTGAGGCCGCGGTCCGGCGCGCCGACGAGGTAGGCGACCGCGTTGTCGAGGCGGATCTCGCCGCTCGCCATCGAGCGGGTGCCGAGCTTGTCCTTGAGGCGCACGATGCGGTAGCTGTTGCGCCGGCCATCCTCGAGGCGGCGCGGCAGCGCGAACAGCGCAAGGCCGGCGGTGCCGGCGGGCGCGCCCTCCGGCCGCGCCAGCAGCAGCGCGACGTCGGCATCGGCATGGGAGCAGAACCACTTGTCGCCGCTGAGCCGCCAGACGTCGCCGTCGCGGCGCGCCACGGTCTCGATCGCGCCGACATCGGATCCGCCGGCGCGCTCGGTCATGAACTGCGTGCCCTTCCACAGCGTCGCCATGTCGGCCGACAGCATCTTCGGCAGCAGATAGGCCTGCAGCTCCGCGCTCGCGAACTTGCGGATGAGATGGATCGAGGTGTCGCTGACGCTGATCGGACACATCAGCCCGAACTCGGCCTGCACGAACAGGTACTGGAAGGCGTATTTCGCAACCACCGGCAACGGCCGGTCCATGCCGAGCACGCCGGCGCGATGGGTCATGGCGTGGAACTGGAAATCGCCGAACGCGATCGCCTCCATCTCGCGGTAGGCGGGATGATAGTCGATCCAGTCCTCGTCGCGGCCGAAGCGGTCGCGGGGGTTGAGCACCGGCGCATGGCGGTCGGCGGCGCGCGCCAGTTCGTCGAGCCGGCCGCCGGCAAGCGCGCCGAGGCGATGGAAGTGCGGTTCCAGATGGCTGACATCATCGGCCGGCAGATAGAGCCGCAGCAGGTCGCGCACGCCGCGATCGATGGCGTAGAAGTTGAGCCCGCTACAATCCGGCGCGACATGGCGCGCGGCATCAGCCTGCGGAACGGGCGCGGCATCGGCCGGCCGCGGGGAATGGGGGCGTCCATGCATGGCGTGTTCCTCCGTGCGGTCGGCCGCGTGTGATTGGGAGCGGAACGGCCTGACCGGCCGGCATGCCGCGACGCGGGCGTGCCGTGGCCGGAGCATTTCGGAGCCGCCCCCGCCTTGTCCAGCGTGCCGCGCCGCACCGCCAAAAGATTTCAGATACGTGAAAGGAAATCCGGGCACAGGCCGGATCACAGGGCCATGCATCGCCCGCAGGCTCGCCGCCATTGACGATCGCGCCCGCACCGGCCCACACTCCGGCGCACAACAGGGCGACACGCAATCGCCCGCATCCGCATGGGATTGGGAACGCCGGGATGACGGGAGCCCGCTCAGACGTACCGCGCTCGGACGCGCCGCGGCCGCAGCGCCGCGGCCGCCGGCGCATCGCCGCCGAACGGATCTGGGCGCGGGTCGACGATCCCACCGCCACGGTGATCGAAGCCAACCGCTGCGACGATTCCTTCCGCGCCGCCGACGCCGGGCCGGAACCGGCGACGGTGAAATCGGCGCATCGCGTGCTGCGCATCTTCGAATACTTCGCCGAGATCCAGCGACCGGCGTCGATGACCGAGATCGCGCGCCGGCTCAGCTATCCGCCGTCGAGCACCTCGGTGCTGCTGAAATGCCTGGTCGACCTCGGCTATCTCGACAACGATCGCAGCACCCGCACCTATGTGCCATCCGCACGCATCGCGCTGGTCGGCGGCTGGCTGCGCGAGCGCATCCTGCCGGGCGGTAACCTCGAAACCATCGTCCGCGAGCTCAACGCCGCCACCGGCCTCACCACCTTCGTCGCCAGCCGCAACGGGCTCTACAGCCAGTACATCAACGTGGTGCAGGGCACGACGCCGGTGCGCTACTATCTCGAGCCCGGGGGCCTGCGCCTGCTGACGCGCTCGACGCCCGGCCGCGTGCTGCTCAGCCTGATGGACGACGACGAGGTGCGGCGCATCATGCATCGCATCGCCGCCGACGGCCTCGCCACGCCGCCGATGCGCTTCGCCGAGCTGCAACCGGCGCTGGCGGCGATCCGCGCCCAGGGCTTCGCCTACACCCGCGACATCGGCACGCCCGGGCTCAGCACCATCGCCATGCAGCTCACGCCGGCCGGCCGCACGCCGGCGCTGGCGATCGCGGTGGCCGGCGCCAGTGCCGCGATCGAGGCCGAGGCGCGCGGCATCATCCGCCGCATGCGCGACCTGATCGCGCGCGAAGCCCCGGGCGCGCTGCCCGCCATCGATCCGGACGCGCCGCCGCACGCGACCTGATGCCTCACCTCGCCTCATCCCCCACACCTCCCAGGAAGGACATGACATGCTGCTCAACGGCCTGCGGGTGATCGAGCTCGGCCAGGCGCTGGCCGCGCCGTTCGCCGCCGAGATCCTCGCCGACCTCGGCGCCGACGTCATCAAGGCCGAGAAGCCGGACGGCGGCGACGACGCGCGCCACTGGGGCCCGCCATTCTGGCACGACGACGCCGCGCTGTTTCATCAGATGAACCGCAACAAGCGCACGCTCGCGGTCGACCTCAAGGACGATGCCGCGCGCGGCGGCTTCATCGCCCTGATCGGCAGCGCCGACGTGTTCCTGCACAACCTGCGCCCGGGCGTCGCCGACGCGATGGGGATCGGCGCCGCTGATATGCGCGCGCGCTTTCCCCGCCTGATCTATGGCGAGCTCGGCGCCTTCGGCCATCGTGGACCACTGCGCGAGCGGCCGGGTTATGAGCTATTGCTGCAGGCGTTCGGCGGGCTGATGAGCATCACCGGCGAGTCCGGCGGATCGCCGGTGCGCTGCGGCCCCTCGCTGGTCGATCTCGGCACCGGCATGTGGGCGGCGATCGGCGTGCTCGCGGCGGTGATCGAGCGCGCCCGCACCGGCCAGGGCCGGCTGATCCAGGCGTCACTGCTGGAGACCGCGCTGTGCTGGGGTGGCATCCATGCCGCCAATTATCTCGCGTCCGGCGTGGCGCCCAGGCCGGAGGGCGCGAGCCACCCGTCGCTGTTTCCCTATGGCGCGTTCCAGACCCGCAGCGGCCCGCTGATCATCGGCGCCGGCAACGACCGCCTGTTCGCCAAGCTGGCGCGCGTGCTCGGTCATCCTGAGTGGGCCAGTGACGAGCGCTTCAGCACCAACCAGGCGCGGGTGCGCCATCGCCCGCTGCTCAACGACATGATCACCGCCGGCCTTGCCGCCGACGATGCCGCCGTCTGGGCGGAGCGGCTGGAGGCCGCGGGCGTGCCCTGCGCGCCGATCCAGAGCATTCCGCAGGCGCTGGCGCATCCGCAGACCGCGGCGCTCGGCCTGCTGCAGCGTCCCGACGCGAACACCCCGGTCGAGCTGATCGGCCTGCCGCTGTCGTTCGACGGCGTCCGCCCCGCCATCCGCCGGCCGGCCCCGCGCCGCGAAGCGGCCGGTGCGGCCGTGATCGCCGGATTGTCGATCGACGAGGCGTGGGAAAGGTGATGCCCGCCGATCCGAAACAAGCCCGGGCTGTCCGATTACCGCTCAGTGCCAGCCGTACGCACCGCGTCATGCGCAGGCTCGATCTGCGGCTGCCCGCTTGCCCTGCGAAAGCAATCGCCTTTTGAATGGCCTAAACGGGTTGACGGTAGCCGCCGTCTGAGACACGCGGCGCTCCCTTATTTTCCAGCGTCATGGCTTCCCCCTATCGCGCTCCCGCGATCGCGGCCGCTCCCGGGCTGCGCCGAGATGCTCGACCAGCACGAGCAGCGCTTCGCGCACGGCGCTGCTGTCGAGGGTCGAGAACGCCTGGACAAGGCGCAGCGACTGTTCGGTCTTTGCCGTGTCGTCGCTGTGCCGCTCGTTATCCCGCCGACTGGATGCCATCATGCCTCCCCGCCTTCGCGCCCTGCCCTGATGGTGGCAATGGCCGCAGATGGACTCAGTTCCGCCCGTTCCCCTTGCCGCGGCGCCGCGGTGCCGGCGATACGGCGCTGGCCGGCGGCGATGCGCAACTGGATCGCCTCCGACCACACCACGTTGCCGGGATCGCGGCCGCCGAGGATCGACAGCAGCAGCGCTGGCTGGTCGCTGAGATTCACGAACGAGCGCATCACCCCAGGCGGGCAGCAAATCCCGTCGAGGTAATCGAGTTCGACGCTATCGCCCCCGTCGGTGCCCCACGACACCCGCCAACGGCCGGTGAGGCAAATGAAGGTCTCTTCGGTATCATGAGAGTGCAGCGCCGCGCCGTTGCCGGGTTCGGCGCGGATGAAATCGATATGATAATTCTCCGCCCTCTCGACCTTGTGCCGGAGATCCTGCTCGGCGGTGCCGCGGCCGAGCGCGCCGAGCAGCGTGCGGCTGTGCCCGGGAATCGCCGCGTCGATGAAGGCGAGATCGTTCGAGGGCAGCTCGCCGAAGCGAAACACGCAGTTCAGCATCTCGTCACGCGAGATCATTCGCGAGCGGCCGAACCAGGCGCCGATGGCCGTGTTGTAGGTCACCGCAAGCTCCTTGCGATCGCCCTTGATATTCATCAATCCTCTCTCCCGTCGGTTCGTGAACGTTGAGCAGTCATCCCTTCACCGCGCCCGCGGTCAGACCGGCGATGATCTGGCGCGCGGCGACGAAGGTGAAGATCAGCGGCGGCAGCGCCACCAGCATGCCCGCGGCCATCAGCCGGCCCCAGTCGACGCCGACGTCGGTGATGTAGAGGTAAACGCCGTAGGGCAGCGTGCGACTGGCGCGGTTGGTCAGGATCGAGGCCAGCACCAGCTCGTTCCAGCCGATGCGGAAGGTGAAGATCGCCGCAGCGGCGAGACCCGGCTTGAGCAGCGGCAGGATCAGCGTGAAGAACAGCCGGTATGGCCCGCAGCCGTCCACGGTCGCCGCCTCCTCGAGCTCGACCGGCACCTGCTCGACGAAGCCGTACAGCAGCCAGATCGTGAACGGCAGGTTCAGCGCGACATAGGAGATGACCAGCCCGGTAAGGCCGTCGAGATGGAGCGGCGTCAGGATGAAATACGCAGGGATGGCGAGCACCGCCGGCGGCACGGTGCGCAGCAGCAGCGTGCCGATGGCGAGCGAGGAGCGGCCGCGAAAGCGGAAACGCGACAGCGCATAGGCGCACATGGTGCCGAACACCAGCGTCAGCAGCGTCGCGGCGATGCTGACGATCACGCTGTTGGCGAGATAGCCGAGGAAACGGCCCTCGAGCACGCTGCGATAGTTTTCCAGCGTCGGCACCGCGAGGAAGGTGAAGTCGCCGAAGGTCTGGCTCTGGGTCTTGAGCGAGGTCGACAGCATCACCAGGATCGGCAGCACCGAGAACGCGGCGAGCAGCGCCAGCACAGCGAAGCGCAGCGTGTCGCCAGGGCGCGGCACGGTGAACCGCGCCACGGGCGCATCGAGACCAGCAGGCAGTTCGCGGACGGCGGCGTCCTGCATCTCAGCCTCCCCTGCGCCGCATCGGATGGCGCCATGCCAGCAGCAGCGCGCTGAGCACCGTGGTCACCACCAGCAGGCACACCGACAGCGCCGCCGAATGTCCCATGCGCTGGGTGACGAACGCCGACTTGTAGATGTGCAGCGAGAACAGCTCGGTCGCGAGCCCCGGCCCGCCGTTGGTCAGGGCGTAGACCACCTCCAGCCCGCGCAGCGCATCGATCAGCCGCATCAGCACGGTGATCATCAGGATCGGCATCAGCAGTGGCAGCTTGATGTAGCGGATGATCTGCAGTGGCGAGGCGCCGTCGATGCGTGCCGCCTCGACCGCGGACGGATCCAGCCCCTGCAGGCCGGCCAGCGCCAGGATGAACACGAACGGCGTGAACTGCCAGATGTCGGTGATGCACAGCGCGGCGAAGGCGAGGTCCGGCTCGGCGAGCCATGCCGGCTTCCATCCGGCGAACCCGAGCAGCGCATTGACCGGGCCGACATTGACATCGAACATGTAGCGCCAGATCAGGCCGACGCAGATCGGC
Organism: Bradyrhizobium sp. 2TAF24; assembly: GCF_052115025.1. Classification (NCBI taxonomy): domain Bacteria; kingdom Pseudomonadati; phylum Pseudomonadota; class Alphaproteobacteria; order Hyphomicrobiales; family Nitrobacteraceae; genus Bradyrhizobium; species Bradyrhizobium sp. 2TAF24. The sequence continues at coordinate 176,937 of NZ_JBFRFW010000012.1, forward strand.
GCGATCATCATCGGCAGCACGAACAGCGTGCGGAACACGCTCATGCCGCGAATCGGCTTCTCCAGCAGCAACGCCAGCGCGACGCCGAGCCCCATCTCCACGGCGACGACGACGGCCGCGAACTGCAGCGTCACCAGCATCGAGGTGCGGACCGAGGCATCCGCCAGCGCCTCGGCGAGGATCGCAAGACCACGGAACGCCTGCGGCGTCGGCGCCTCGCCGAGCCGCACCTCATAGAACGACAGCCGCACCGCCTCGACGACCGGATAGAACAGGCCGAACAGCATGATCAGCACGGCCGGCGCCGCGAACACGTACGGCGCCAGCCTGCGGTCGAAACCGAGACGCCCGAGCATCGTCGCCCTCAGGTCTTGTAGTAGCCGGCGCGCGTCAGGACCGCCTTGATCTCCGATGCGGCGGTCTCCATCGCGGGCCCGATCTGCGCCTTGCCGGTCGCGATTTCCGACAGCCGCAGGCCCAGCACCTTCTCGGAAATCTCGGTCCATTCGTTGATGATCGGGCGCCAGTCGGGATTGGAGATTTCCAGGCACTGGCGATAGACATCGACAGGATAGATCTTCTTCACGTCGGGATGATCGAGCGTCGCCCAGCGCGTCGGCTGGCCGCCCTGCGCCGTCACCCGCACGTCCTGCGCCGCCGCCGTCATCCACTGGATGAAGGCGAACGCTGCGTCGCGCCGGCCCGAATTCCTGGGGATTGCCATGCCGAAACCGCCGAGTTCGCCGGAATGACGCACCGCCTTGGGATGCACGAGATAGCCGACGGTGTCCGTCACTTTAGAGCGCGCCGGATCGCGCGCCGGGCCGAAGATCGAGATGGTGTCGCAGTACATCGCCGCCTGCCCCTGCAGGAAGGCATTCATGCACTGGCCGAAATCGAACGCGGCGCCGCCGGCGGGGCCGGTGTCGATAAACGTCTTGTAGACTTCGGTGGCGCGCAGCGCCGGCGCCGCCGCGACCTGCGGTGCGAACCGATCGTCGATCACCTGGCCGCCATACGGCGACAGGTGGTTGAGCCAGCCCGCCGTCACCTGGTGGCCGGCCTGCGCGCGCTGCGCGAGGCCGCCCATGCCGCCTTCCTTGTCCTTGATGACGCGCGCCGCGGCCAGCATCTCGTCATAGGTGCGCGGCGGCGTCAGGTCGTGTCTGGCGAAGATGTCCTTGCGGTAGGCCAGCACGCTGCATTCGGCGCCGTAGGGAATGCCGTAGAGCTTCGCACCCGGCCCGGGCAGGTAGCCGCGCGGCCCGCCGACGAGGCCGAGCCCTTCATAGTACGCCTTGATGATGCCGGCGCGGTCGTAGTCCTTCATCGCCAGCCGCTCGTCGGCGAACAGCGGCTCCAGCTCGGTCAGGAACTGACGCTGGACGTATTCGGTCTTCCACATGATGACATAGACGACGACGTCGTAGTCGCCCTGCGGCTTGCTCATCTGCAGCACCTGCGCGTCCTTCATCCGCAGGTACTGCATCTCGTCGAGCTCGACCTTGATGCCGGTGGCGGCGGTGAAGTCGGGCAGCAGCTTCTTGGCCGCTTCATAGTGCGGATGCGCCGGCCAGTTGACGACGATGGTCTGGCCCTTCAGGGCCGCCCAGCCGCTGTCCGCGGCGCGGGCCACGACGGGCGCGGCGAACGCCGCCACCGCCGATCCGAGTGAAGCCTTGAGAGCCGTACGACGTGAAATGCCCATCTCGTCCTCCCCTGTGGTCTTCTCCTGACGCGCGCATGGCGGTGATGCCCGCCGTCCGCTCGCCGATCATCCGGGCGATCGCTGCAATGCGCGCCCCGGGCTTTTGCGCCTCTGGCTTTCTTCTTATGTTATCGATAACATCGATGACGGCCCGCGACAAGTCGCTACCCTCGCGGGAACCCGACTCAAACGATTGCTCGAAGCCATGACGCGCCGCCCCAAGATGTCCGACGTCGCCCGGATCGCCGGCGTTTCCGCCATGACGGTGTCGCGGGCGCTCAAGCAGGACAGCGCGGTGTCGCCGGAAACGCGCCAGCGCATCCTCGGCATCGTCAGGGAGATCGGCTACGTCCCGGACCAGATCGCGGGCAGCCTGTCGTCGCAGCGCTCGGGCTTCGTGGCGCTGCTGGTGCCCTCGCTCAACAATCCGCATTTCGCCGAAACCACGCACGCGCTCGCCGACACGCTGCAGACCGCAGGGCTGCAGATCCTGATCGGCTATACCAACTACGAGAGCGATCGCGAGGAACCGCTGCTCGCCACGCTGCTGCAGCGCCGCCCGGAGGCGGTGGTGCTGGTGTCGGACGGCCATTCGGCGCGGTCGCGCACGCTGTTGCGCAAGGCCGCGATTCCGGTGGTCGAGATCTGGGACTGGCCGAGCCATCCGATCGAGCACGTGGTCGGCTTCTCCAACGCCGATGCCATCGCCCGCACGGTGCATTTCCTCGCCGCGCACGGCCACCGCCACATCGCCTATCTCGGCGAAACCAACGACCGCGGCACCCGCGGCGCGCGCCGCCGCCAGGGCTTCGTCCGCGCCATGGAGGACCTCGGCCTGCCGGCGCTGCTGCACGATGAGGCCGCCCCGCCGATCAGCATGCTGCAGGGCCGCGCCGCGCTGCCGCGCATGCTGGCGCAGTGGCCGGACCTCGACGCGATCGTCTGCGTGTCCGATCCGGCGGCGTTCGGCGTGCTCACCGAGGCGCAGGCGATGGGCATCGACGTGCCCGGCCGTCTCGCCGTGGTCGGCTTCGGCGACTTCGAGGTGTCGCGCTGCTGCCTGCCCGCGCTCACCACCACCGTGGTCGACGGCCCGCGCATCGGCCGCGAGACCGGGCAGTTGCTGCTGGAGCTGCTCGGCCACGCCCCGCATGACGACCACGGCGCGGCGACCGGGGATCGCAAGCCGCGCCGTATCCGCATCGACACGGCGCTGGCGCCGCGCGGCACCACCCGCGCCTGATCCCCGTCCCCGCCACGCGGCCATTGCACCGCCCGGGCCGAAACCTCTATGATGTTATCGATAACAAAAATCGCGCCCCGGGTCGCGGCGCGCACACGCATGGAGGCGGCGGCGGGGATGGACGATCGCGCGCGGCGGCGGCGAACCTGCGTGATGCTGCTGATCGTGGCCGGCGGCGGCGTCCTCGCGGCCGGCCTCGGCAGACTCGTGGCCGGCGCGCTGTCACCGGCCCACGCCGCCCATGCCGCGCTGATGATCTATGCCTGGGGCATCCTGCTGCCGGCCGGCGCCATCGTCGCCCGCTATTTCAAGGTCACGCGCGACCAGGATTTCCCGCGCGAGACCGACAACCGTTTCTGGTGGACCTGGCACCGCGTGCTGCAGACCGCCGGCCTGCTGCTCGCCACGCTCGGCCTCGCCACCATCTGGTCGATCTCTACCGCCGGCGGCGCCGGCGCGATGACGGCGCATGGCCGACTCGGGCTCACCGCGCTGGCGCTCGGCTGGCTGCAGGTCGCCGGCGCGCTGCTGCGTGGCACCATGGGCGGGCCGACCGACACGCGGCTGCGCGGCGATCACTATGACATGACGCCGCGCCGGCGGCTGTTCGAAGCCCTGCACAAGACCGGTGGCTGGCTGACACTGGCGCTCGCGGTCGTTGCCCTGATATCTGGCATGGTGCTGGCCGATGCGCCCGACCTCGCCCTCGCGGCGCTCGGCGGGCTGATCGGCCTGCATCTCGCCGCCGTCGTCCATTGCGCCTGCACCGGGCGCTGGACCGATACCTACCGCGCCATCTGGGGCCATCCGGCGCCGCGCCACGGAGCACAGCCATGAGACCGTTCGTCAGCCATGATTCCCGCTTCGACGCCCGCACCATTGGCCACGCGCTGCTGGAGAAGCTGTTCACCGGCTGCCGCTGGGCGGAAGGGCCGGCCTACTTCGCCGCCGGGCGTTACCTCGTGTGGTCGGACATCCCCAACGACCGTCTGATGCGCTTCGACGAAACCGATGGCTCGGTGTCGGTGTTCCGCCAGCCCAGCAACAATGCCAACGGCAACACCACCGACCGCCAGGGCCGCCTCGTCACCTGCGAGCATCTCACCCGCCGCGTCACCCGCACCGAGCACGACGGCACGATCACGGTGCTCGCCGACCGTTTCGAAGGCAAGCGCCTGAACTCGCCGAACGATGTGGTGGTCAAGTCCGATGGCTCGATCTGGTTCACCGACCCGACCTACGGCATCGACAGCGACTATGAGGGCATCGCCGCGCCGTCGGAGATCGGCCGTTCCAACGTCTACCGCCTCGATCCCGACAGCGGCGCGCTGACCGCCGTAATCACAGACCGCGTGCAGCCCAACGGCCTTGCGTTCTCGCCGGACGAAAAGACCCTCTATGTCGTCGACACCGGCGCATCGCACCAGCGCGATCTCCCCGTGACCATCACGGCCTATGCGGTTGGTGGCGACGGTCGCACGCTCGGCGCGTCGTCGACGTTCGCGACTTGCCCGGAAGGCTTCTTCGACGGCTTCCGCTGCGACATCCACGGCAACATCTGGACCTCGGCGGGGCGCGACGTGTTCTGCTACGCCCCGGACGGCACCCACATCGGCACCATCGCGATCGGCGAGATCGTCGCCAACGTCTGCTTCGGCGGGCCGCGCCGCAACCGCCTCTACATCTGCGGCCAGACCTCGCTGTACGCGATCTATCTCAACACCCGCGGCGCGGTGTGAGGCGCGGCGGTCCGCGTCACCACGAGCCGTAGCGCGCGACGACGCCGCGGAACAGCGCATCGCGTTCCGCGCCGAGATGCGTGCCGCTGGCATCGCCCGCCGCATCGCGGCCCACCGCCATGTGGACCATGACGAGCTTCAGCTCGGGATCGACAAAGATCGCCTGGCCATAGACGCCGAGCAACACGAAGCGGCGGTGGCTGCCCGGCAGCAGCCAGACCTGCAGGCCGTAGCCGAGATAAGTGCTGTCATGCCAGCGCATCTGGCCGGGACGAAACGCCGGCGGCTGGCGGGCGGCATCGGTCATGTCGAGAAGATGCTCTGCGGCGACGCCCCGATGGCCGGCGGCCATGCCGTCATTGGCCAGCATCAGGCCGAGGCGACCATAGTCACGCACGGTCGCATTGAAATCGCCCTGCGCCACTTCAAGGCCATCGGACGGATTCACAAGCCAGGTAGCCCTGGCCTCGGCGCCGATCGGCTGCCAGATCCTGGCGTCGACATAGTCGCAGAGCGATGTGTGCGTCGCCGCGCGCAGCACGAGGCCCAGCACCTGCGTCTGCGCGCCGGCATAGTTGAAGCGCTCGCCGGCGGGATCGGCGCGCTCGGTAACGCTGCGCGCGGCGGCGATGTTGCCGCGCTCGCGCGTCAGCCTGTTGTGGCGCGCCCGGTCATCGTCCGCCGCGTAGCTCTCGACAAACCGCGCGCCGGACGCCATGCGCAAGAGGTCGACGATCCTGGTGCCGCCATAGAGCGTGCCGTCGAGCTCGGGCACGTAGGTCGCGGCGGTGTCGTCGAACGAGCGGATCGAGCCGTCCTCCAGCGCCTTGACCAGCGCCAGCGCGGTGATCGTCTTCGCCATCGAGTTCGACAGCATGCGCATGTCCGGCGTCCGGTCGTAGTTGTAGCGCTCGGCGACGATCCGGCCCTCGTGCAGCACCAGGATCGCGGTGACGCGCTGGCGCTGGAGATAATCGTCGAGCGTGTAGGACGCGCCGCGGAAGCGATAGCCGAAATTGATCGGCGTTTCGGCCGGCAGCGGCAGCGGCGCCGATGCCGGCGCCAGCGTGCAGGACGGCCCGAGCGTGTCGAGCGCGCTGAACGAGCCGACGAGATAGCGCTCCCGGCGGCTCTCCCGCATGCGCGGCGCAACCGGGTATCCCTCCGCCTTGCCCAGGATATCCTCGTCCGGCGCGGCGACGGCCGCCGGCGGCGCGGCGAGCAGGGGGAGGACGAACAGAGCACTCACGGCGCACAGGAGGCGAATGGCGTCGGACGGCATCGGCATGGGGCGCGGCACTCCTGCGGTTGTGACGGCGTCCCTAGCCAGCCTCGATGGCAGCACCATGACGGCGCCGACGCGACGCGCCGAAAGCCGCGGCAGCAGGATATGCGCGTCCCCGAGCCGTTCAGCTCCTCACATGCTTGCGCCTGACCTTGCGGCGCGGCGGATCGGCCTGGCGGGGAAACATCACCGCATGGCAGGCGGGGCTGAGCCGCGGGCCGCTGGCATTGAGGCAGGCGACGATGTTGTCGACATCGGGGATGAAGCGGCTGCACAGGCGGAACACGTCGGGCTGGCAGGCTTCCTGCTCCTGGGCGGTGCCCGGCTGCGCCGCGACGGCCGCCGGTACGAGCAGTCCCACCGCCAGCGACACCCCGCGAACCCAGCTTCGCCACCCGCCCCCGGCGCTGTCGGCACACCTCCCGGTCATGCCGTCGACGCCGCCGATCTCGACCTCACCGCCCCCGGATCCACCCATGATGCCCCTTTTCACTGTTCAAGCCCGGCGTGTGACAACACTGCCGCAAGGCGGCGGCGCCGTCGACCCGCCATGTCGCTGGGATTGCGATGGCGTTCGGCCGGCCAGTGTCCCTATGGTTCTAACATTCGCAAGGAGCCCGCTGCAAAGTGATGCGARTGTKAGAACCGGGACACTAGTGTGGTGGATCTGACATTCGCTTCAGTATCGCCGCGAGTCCWTCAAGCGAATGTCAGATCCAAAACCACACTAGAAWCTTATATTTGCTAGTGTCCCTATGGTTCTAACATTCGCAAGGAGCCCGCTGCAAAGTGATGCGAATGTGAGAACCGGGACACTAGAGGCCGGGCACCAGCTCGCCGCCGGTCTCGACCTTGAGCGTCGAACCTTTGAGATCGTCGCCGACCGGCTGGACGCGGCCGCCGAGATGCTTGCCGAGAAAGGCTTCCGCCACCGCAAAGAACGCCAGGCGGTTCACCGGCCGCGCAAAGCCATGGCCCTCGTCGCTGAAGCTGACATAGGTCACCGGCACGCCGCGTGCCTTCAGCGCCGACACCATCTGCTCGGACTCCGCCGCCACCACCCGGACGTCCTTCATGCCCTGTGCGATCAGGATCGGCCGCGTCGCGCGGTCGAGATGGTTGAGCGGCGAACGGTCGGCGAGGAAGGCGCGGCCCTCCTCGGTCGCGGGATCGCCGAGCCGCTGCTTCCAGATGCTGAACCACGGCCCCCAATAGGCCGGGATGGTCGCCATGAAGGTGTTGAGGTTGGAGATGCCGAACAGGTCGACGATGCAGGCGAACTTCTCCGGCGTCCTGGTCGCCGCGACCAGCGCCGAATAGCCGCCATAGCTGCCGCCATAGAAGCCGACCCGCGCGGGATCGGCGATGCCCTGCGCCACCGCCCAGTCGACCGCGTCGATCAGGTCGTCATGCATCCGCCCGCCCCACTCGCGGTCCGCCGCGGTGACGAACGCTTTGCCGAAGCCGGTCGAGCCGCGGTAATTGACGCTGAGCACGGCATAGCCGCGGCTCGCGAGCCACTGATGGGTGGGGTTGAAGCCCCAGACGTCGCGATCATAGGGGCCGCCATGGATCACCAGCACCATCGGCGGCTTGCCGGCCCCGGCCGCCTCCGCCGGTCGCGTCAGGTAGCCATTCAGCCGCAACCCGTCGCGCGCCGGGATCACCACCGGCTCGAGCTTGTGCAGCGGCACGTCGGCGAGCGCCTTGCGCTGCTTGAACAGCGGGCGCACCTCATGGGTCTCGCGGTCGAGCAGCGCATACTCGCCGCTCGCGGTGTCATGCTGGAAGAACGCCGTCACGACACGGTTGCCGTAGGTGCGGCCGAGGATTTCGATATCGCCGCCGCCGCTGGCCGGGCCGAGGTCGGCGAGATCCTGCACCATGCTCGCGTCGACCACGTGCCAGCGCGCCCGCTCGCGGTAGGACATCGCCGCGACCGGACGACGGTTGAACCAGTTGACGCCGACGATGTCGGCCTCGTCGTCGGCGGCGAGCAGCGTGGTCTTGCGGCTCGCCATCTCCATGGCGAACAGCGCCGCCTTGTCGCGGCCGCGGGCATCGATGAAATAGAGCGTATGGCCGTCGGGGCTGAAGTCGAGCAGTCGCGTGCCGTCGATATCGCCGACAGGAATGGTGGCGAACGGCGACCAGTTGCCGGTGGCGTGGCGCTCCAGCACCTCGGCGCTGCCGTCCTTCGCAAAGCGCACGCCGAGCCTGAGCTGGAAGTCGCCGTCGGTAATAAGGCCGGTGTATTCGGTGTTCTCATACAGCAGATCGCTGCGGCCGTTGACAATGTTGACGCGGTAGAGGTCGAAGTAGCGCTTGTCGCGCTGGTTGTGCCGCATCAGCATGTCGGTCGGAAACTTGCGGTCGATCTCCTGTACGAACGCCCGCACGCCCTGCGGCGGGGTCAGCGGCACGATCGCACCCGAGTGGATGTCGACGCTGGAGGCGCGCCAGTTCTCGTCGCCGTCGCGTTCCTGGAAGAAGACCAGATGACGGTTGGTCTGGGCCCAGCGATAGAACGGCGCGATGTTGCGGTCGGTGACACGCGTCACCGGCCGCGCCGACTTCAGGTCGTCGATGCGCGCCACGAACAGGTTGCGCACGCCGTCGACCGGGGCGAGCCAGGCCAGCGTCCAGCCGTCCGGACTGACGCTGACGCTGCCGATATCGACATCATCGAAAAACACCCGCCGCGGCACCAGTTCGGCCTCGGCGACGGCGCGGCCCGCCGGCCACAACGACAGCAGCGGCAGCGCGGCGCCGGCAAGCGCACCCTGGCGCAACAGGCGGCGACGGTCGATCGGAGAGACGAGCATGCACGGCTCCATCGGCTGCGCCGCAGCATGACGCGGCAGCGCGATCGGCGACCTCGCCGCAACCCTAGCTTGGCCCACGGGGACCGACAATCGGGCACTGCGGCCCGGCGGCGACTTTTTGACCGGCCGCGGCCGCGGCAAAAGCTGGCGCATCGGGCCTACGTACGAACCGCAAGCCGACCGATACAATGATCCGGCGCGCGGTGACGGCGTATCACTGCGATCGTTTCGACACCCCGTCCGCGCCGCCATGACCGGCCCCGACGGCACACGCTAAAGGCCGCTGCCTGAACGGTTTTTGCGGAATCTGCCCGTCATCTTTCAAGGCGCGTGCACCGGCATGAAAATCCCGCGGTGCCGATTCACCAGTTGCTAACAATAAGACTTCGCGGTTGCGGACAAGACTGCGTTTACCCTGACATTTAACACGACGTGGATTGCCGCGCGGCTAGGGTCCGTCGCACAAGTCATCGTCACCCAGAATGGATGAACGCCGTGCTGCAAGCGCCACTCACCGCCGAGGACTGGACACGAGCGACGGAAACCTGCGGCCGGGTCATCGCCGTGTCGGGATCGCGCGTCAGCGTCATGCTGCCTCCGCCCGCGCAGGCCAGCGATGCGATGCGGGCCACGGTTGGAAAATTCCTCGGCATCCGGGTCGGCGCATCGCTGCTGATCGGCGTCGTCACCCACATCTCGCTGGAGAGCAGCCCGGCCTCGGGCACGCGCAGCGTGATCCCGGTGGCGCAGCTCGACCTGATCGGCGAAATCCGCGGCCATGGCACGGCCGCCGCCCAGTTTCACCGCGGCGTCATCGATTGTCCGGCGATCAGCGACCAGGTCGGCACGGTCGGCTCCGCCGAGCTGCGGCTGATCTTCAACGTGTCGGGCACAAGCGTCATCGAGGTCGGCGAGCTGCAGCAGGGCAGCAGCATCGCCGCCCATGTCGACGTCAACGACATGCTCAACAAGCATTTTGCGGTGCTCGGCACCACCGGCGTCGGCAAGTCCAGCGGCGTCGCCTACCTGATCGACCAGGTGATACGGGTGCGCCCCGACCTGCGCATCCTGATCCTCGACGTGCACAACGAATACGGCCGCTCGTTCGGCAATCGCGCCCAGGTGCTCAACCCCGCCAACATCCGCCTGCCGTTCTGGCTGTTCAACTTCGAGGAGATCGTCGACGTGTTCTTCGGCGGCCGCCCGCCGGTGGATGAGGAAGTCGACCTGCTGTCCGAGGTGATTCCGCTGGCGAAGGCGGCCTATGCCCAGTATGTCGGCGCCGCCGGCCCGGACAGCCATGTGCGCTACACCGCGGACGTACCGCTGCCCTACCGCATCGCCGATCTGGTGTCGCTGCTCGACAGCCGCATGGGCAAGCTCGAGAACCGTTCCTCGCGCATGGTCTACCACAAGCTGATCACGCGCATCGAGACCGCCTGCAACGACCCGCGCTACGCCTTCATGTTCGAGAACGCCAATGTCGGCGGCGACATCATGGAGGATGTGCTGTCGTCGCTGTTCCGCCTGCCGATGGGCGGCGTGCCGATCTCGGTGATGCAGCTTGCCGGCTTCCCGTCGGAAGTGATCGACGCGGTGGTATCGGTGATCTGCCGCCTCGCCTTCGACCTCGGGCTGTGGAGCGATGGCCGCGACCCGCTGCTCGTGGTCTGCGAGGAGGCCCATCGCTACATCTCCGCCGACAAGACCGCGGGCTTCGGCCCGACCCGCCGCGCCGTCGCCCGCATCGCCAAGGAGGGCCGCAAGTACAACGTGTTCCTCGGCCTCGTCACCCAGCGCCCGGCGGAACTCGACGCCACCATCCTGTCGCAATGCTCGACGCTGTTCGCGATGCGCCTGACCAACGACCGCGACCAGGAGCTGCTGCGCTCGGCGGTGTCGGACACCGCCGCCAACCTGCTGTCGTTCCTGCCCTCGCTCGGCACCGGCGAGGTGTTCGCGTTCGGCGAGGGCGTGTCGCTGCCGAGCCGCTTCCGCTTCCGCCAGCTGCCGGCGCACATGATCCCGCGCAGCGAAGCCACCGGCCCCAACGGCCTCGATATCGCGGCGCCGGACCAGTCGCTCGGCGCGGTGATCCAGCGCTGGCGCGGCATCGCCCGGCAGAAGGCGCCGGCCACCGAGGGCGCGCGCACGGTGCAGACCACCGCGTCGCCGCCGCTGCAGCCGCGCGCGCTCGATCCCGATCGCTACAAGCTGTTGAAACGTCCGCTCGACGGCACCGCATTGCCGGGCGCCGCCGCCTCTCACCACGTATTTCCGAAATAACAATTGAAGGCAGGCCCGATGTCCGGCGCGCGACCTCTTCCCACGGGTCCCGCGCAGTCACTCCATCGGGACCATGCGAAAGTGCCAGTGATGTTATTTGCATTGCCTCAGCAGTCCGCGACCGAGAACCGGGAGCGGCATGATGATACGACCGTCGGCGGCGTGATCTCCGAACACGGCCTGCTGGACGCCATCGTCCGCCAGCTTCCGGTCGGCCTGACCGTGCAGGACGAGCGCGGCAACCTGCTGCTCGTCAACGAAACCGCCGCCGGCCATTTCGGCACCGCCGCGCAGACGCTGACGGTGTCCGGCGCCGCGATCGACGCGCCGCTCGCCCCCGCTCTGCCGGCGACCGCCATCACCGAGGCGCGCGGCGACCGCGTGGTGCTGACCACGCGCCAGCCGATCCGTGTCGCCGACCGCACCCTCACGCTGTCGACCTCGTTCGACGTCACTTCGCAAAAGGCGACCGAGGACGAGCTGTCGCGCCGGGCCTATTTCGACGAACTGACCGGCCTGCCCAAGCGCACGCTGATCGAGTCGCATGTCAACGCGCTGCTGGCCGAGGCCGCCACGCACAGCTCTTTCGCGCTGGTGTTCTTCGATATCGACAACTTCAAGCACATCAACGACTACTATGGCCACGCCGTCGGCGACGCGCTGCTGGTCAAGATCGCCAAGCGGCTGAGCGGCGAGTTGCGCGCGGGTGACATGCTGGCGCGCATCAGCGGCGACGAATTCCTGTTGATGCTGAGCCCGGTCTGCAGCGTGCTGGAGCTGGTGGAAACGGTCGACCGGCTGCTGGAGCGCCTCAAGGCGCCGATGCTGATCGACGATTTCGAGATCTTCGCTTCCGCCTCCGTCGGCGCCAGCCTCTATCCGGATCACGGCGCGACCTACGACGTGTTGCGGCACCACGCCGACATCGCGATGTACAGCGTCAAGAGCGCGACCAAGGGCGGCTTCGCGGTGTTCGACTCCAGCATGGCGCGCGAGGCCAGCGCGCGCACCGAGCTCGAGCAGAACCTGCGGCTCGCGATCCTCGAAAAGCGCTTCCACTGCGCGTTCCAGCCCAAGGTCGACATCCGCTCCCAGGAGGTCATCGGCGTCGAGGCGCTGGTGCGGCTGTACAACGACAAGGGCGTGATGCAGGCGCCCGGCACCTTCATCGAGCTCGCGGTCGAGCTCGGGCTGATCGACGAGCTGACCCATCTCGTGCTCGACGAGGTGATGAGCTCGATCGACCTGATCGACGCCTATTTCGGCCATGGCGTCAGCATCAGCCTCAATGTCGCGGCCAAGCAGGCCAACGATCCCTTGTTCATGCGCGCCTTCGCCGCCGCGCTCGCCGCCACCAACTGCCCCGAGCGCTTCATGATCGAGGTGACCGAGGAAGCCTTCGTGCGCACCACCGAATTCCAGACCGACATCCTGCCCGGCCTGCGCGAGATCGGCGTGCGCGTCTCGATCGACGATTTCGGCACCGGCTACTCGTCGCTGTCGGCGCTGACCGACATCACCGCCGACGAGATCAAGATCGACCGCTCGTTCGTCACCGACATCCACAAGCGGCCGCGCAGCCAGGCCGTGCTGCGCGCCATCGAGTCGCTGAGCGAGGCGCTCGGCATGACGGTGATCGCGGAGGGCGTCGAGTCCTATGAGGAGCTCGCCTATCTGCAGGGCGCGACGCGGATCCGCTATGCCCAGGGCTATTACTTCTCGAAGCCCGTGACCTTCGAGGACATGCAGACGACGACCACCACCGCCGACCTCGGTCGCGGCCGCACCGGGGAGCGCCTCGCGCGCGATCACCGCTTCACCCAGTCCCGCGCCACCCGCCGCGAGCGCTGAGCGGCGACGCCGGCCAGCTCCAGCTCCCCATCGCTCGCGTCGCCCAGCTCTCTCCTCATGGTGAGGAGCGGCCTGCAAGGCCGCGTCTCGAACCATGAGGCCGCGGCGCGGCGGAGCGGGCCTCATCCTTCGAGACGCCCGCGATGCGGGCTCCTCAGGATGAGGGGAAGCGCAGCATTTGGAGCCGAAATCGATCCGTCACCGGATCACCTCCAACCTCGAGCGCCGACGGTCCATAACGCCGGCAAGGGAAAATCGCGCGCCTTGTACTTTGACCCATGGGGTGGTACAGTAGCTCAGGCAGGGCAGCATCGAATGATCGTGGGATTTCGCGACGACTGGCTGCGCGCGTTCTTCACGGACGACATCCGCTCGCGAAATATCCCGCCCGATATCGAGGCCCGGCTGTTCCGCAAGCTGCAGATGATCGACGACGCGACGAGCGACCAGGACTTGCGCGTGCCGCCCAGCAATCATTTCGAGAAGCTCCGCGGCTCCCTCGCGAGTTTCCACTCGATCCGCATCAACCAGCGGTGGCGGCTGATTTTCCGCTGGAACGGCAGCCGCGGCGAAGCGGCAGATGTCTATCTGGACGACCACAGTTACAGGTAACGCACAAGGCAACCCATGCTGACGACCAAACGCAAACCGGCGACCATCGGCGAGATTCTGAAAGAGGAGTTCATGGAGCCGCTCGGCCTGACACAAGGCGTGCTCGCGGAGGCCATGGGTGTGCAGCGCAAACACGTCAACGAACTGTGCAACGACCGCAGGACCGTGACAGCCGCGACGGCCCTGATCCTGGCGCGGGTGTTCGGCAACAGCGCAGATTTCTGGCTCAACGTGCAGCGGCGCACCGACCTGTGGGAAGTGATGAACTCGCCCACCGAACGCCAACGCATCAAGCGCGCCCGCCCCCTGAAGACGGCAGCCTGATCTGACGAACGCCCTCGCCTTGTTCGGCAGCAAGCGCTGAGGGGCGATGGTGCGGCGACGCCCGCCAGCTCCAGCTCCCCATCGCCCCGCGTCGCCCAGCTCTCTCCTCATGGTGAGGAGCGGCCTGCAAGGCCGCGTCTCGAAGGATGAGGCCGAGGCGCGGCGGAGCGGGCCTCATCCTTCGAGACGCCCGCGATGCGGGCTCCTCAGGATGATGGGGAATGCCGTGCGCAGAAGCACAAGATAACGCCTCGGCTCCCCGACGCGGAGCCAACAACCATCTCACGCCGCCTTGTCGGCCAGCATCTCGCGCACCAGCGGCATCACCTTGCTGCCGTACAGCTCGATGCTGCGCATCAGCTTGTCGTGCGGCATCGGACCGGCGCTGTACTTGAGCTGGAAGCGCGCCACGCCGAGCGCCTCGACGGTCGCGGCGATCTTGCGTGCCACCGTCTGCGGCGAGCCGACATAGAGCGAGCCGTGGTCGGCCTCGCGCACGAACTCGTCGCGGCCCATCGGCGGCCATCCCCGCTCCTTGCCGATGCGGTCGCGCATCAGCTTGTAGTGCGGCCACAGCTCCTCGCGGGCCTGCTCGTCGGTATCGGCGACATAGCCCGGCGAATGCACGCCGATCGGCTGCGCCGGCCGGCCGAACTGCTGGTAGGCGCGGTGATGCAGATCGACGTAGGGCGCGAAGCGGCGGGGATCGCCGCCGATGATGGCGAGCATCAAGGGCAGGTCGTAATGTGCCGCGCGCACCACCGATTCCGGGCTGCCGCCGACGCCGATCCAGGTCTTGAGCGGCGCCTTCTCCGCCGGCGGATAGACCAGCTGGTTGCGCAGCGGCGGCCGCAGCTTGCCCTCCCAGGTCACCGGCTCCTGCTTCAGGAGCGCGGCGAACAGGTCGAGCTTCTCCTCGAACAGCTCCTCGTACTGGCCGAGGTCAAAGCCGAACAGCGGAAACGACTCGGTGAACGAGCCGCGGCCGAGGATCACCTCGGCACGGCCGCTGGAGGCCGCATCCACCGTGGCGAAGCGCTGGAACACGCGGATCGGATCATCGGAGGAGAGCACCGTGACCGCCGAGCCCAGGCGGATGCGCTGGGTGCGCGCCGCCATCGCCGCCAGCACCACCTCGGGTGCGGAGATCGCGAAGTCGGCGCGGTGATGCTCGCCGACGCCGATGAAGTCGATGCCGAGCTGATCGGCCAGCACCGCCTCGTCAATGACATTGCGGATGACCTGCGCATGGGCGAGCGGCTGGCCGTCGGGCCCGCGCGTCACGTCGCCGAAGGTGTCGAGGCCGAATTCGAGAGGTCGCGTCATCAGTCTGTCCGTCGGGGCCTGCGTCAGACGCCGACAGGAGCGGCGTCACGCGGCATGCAGGGAGCGAGGGGCAGCATGGCCACCCGCCGCTCGGTTGATGGGTACGGAAGTGTCGTCTGGCAGGTAAGAGCGCAGCCACGATCCGCCAAGGCCGCTTCGGGAAACCCAAGGTTTCCATTCGAGGTTTCCATTCGAGGTTTCCATTCGGGGTTTCCATGCGGGGTTTCCGTTCAGGATCTCCCCGCACCCGCCCCGCCGGCGCCGGCGTCTCCCGACCGAGGGGGCGCCACGGCGGTTGAGAGGCCGCTCAATCTGGGGCATGGTCGCCGCGCGGCGCAGACGCCGCCCCAAGGAAACCTGCCATGCCGCAGCCGGTATCGTCCCTCATCCGCCTGACGGCCCTCGCCCTCGCCACCTGCGCGCTGGCCCTGCCGGCGGTCGCCCGGCCGCCGACCGTGTCGGTGTCGCCGGGCTATGACCGGCGACTGCAGGAATCGCGGCAGGCACCGGCCCCGACCGGTGTCCAGCCACCCTCGCCGTCGCCGGGACCGCGGCTGCCACCCCGCTCGCGCAAGGCCAACGGCTGAAACCAGGAGCGCCCGTGCCGCAACCCTTCATCGTGTCCATCCCGCACAAGCTCGGCAAGGACGAGGCCATCCGACGCATGAAGGCCGGCCTCTCCAGCATTCAGTCGCAGTACGGCCAGCTGTTGCAGGTCCATGAGGAGATCTGGAGCGGCGACCGCCTCGCCTTTCGCATCACCGCGCTGAAGCAGCAGGCCAGCGGCACCATCGACGTCGCCGAGGATCACGTGAAGCTCGAGGTGATGCTGCCCTGGCTGCTCGCCGGCCTCGCCCATGGCGCCCAGGCGATGATCCGCGAGCGCGCCAACCGCATGCTGGAGAAGAAGTAGGCGCGGCGTCCGTAGCGCAGCGAGACCGGGGATGCGGCGCTTGCTGAGACAAGTCCTCCCGGATGTCGCCGCGCTCATCCGGGCTACACGGCTGAGGCTGCCACGAGCAACAGCCCATTCCTCATGGTGAGTCGCACGGCGACGAAACAAAAAAGGGGGCGCCGCGCGGCGCCCCCGTTTCGTCGAACGATGCTGCCACACGTCAAGCCGTGCGCACAGACTCCAGGAACTTGCCGACCTCGCGCTTGAGGCGGCTGCTCTCGCCGGACAGCGACTGCGCCGCCGACAGCACCTGGCCCGAAGCGCTGCCGGTCTCGCTGGCGCCGCGCTGCACGTCGGTGATGTTGGAGCTGACCTCGCGCGTGCCCACCGCCGCCTGCTGCACGTTGCGCGCGATCTCCTGGGTCGCGGCGCCCTGCTCCTCGACCGCGGAGGCGATCACCGCCGAGATTTCCGACATCCGCCGGATGGTCTCGCCGACGCCCTCGATCGCCACCACCGACTCGTTGGTGGCGGCCTGGATGCCGGAAATCTGCACGCTGATCTCGCCGGTCGCCTTCGCGGTCTGATCCGCCAGCGCCTTGACCTCGGAGGCGACCACGGCAAAACCGCGCCCGGCCTCGCCGGCGCGCGCCGCCTCGATGGTGGCGTTGAGCGCCAGAAGGTTGGTCTGCGCCGCGATGGTGTTGATCAGCTCGACGACGTCGCCGATGCGGCTCGCCGCCTTCGACAGCTCGCTGACCCGCTCGTTGCTGGTCTGCGCCTGCTCGACCGCCTCGCTGGCGATGCGCGCCGATTCCTGCACCTGGCGGCTGATCTCGGTCACCGACGACGACATCTCCTCGGTGGCTGAGGCCACCGACTGCACGTTGGTGGAGGCCTCCTCCGACGCCGCCGTCACCAGCGTCGTCAACTCTTCCGAGCGCGCTGCGGTCGAGGTCAGCGACGCCGCCGACAGCTCGAGCTCGGAAGCGGCAGCCGACACGGTGTCGACGATCTGGCCGACCGCGCTCTCGAAGCTGTCGGCGAGCGTGTGCAGCTCCTTGCGGCGCTGCGCTGCCGCCGCCTGGTCCTGCCGCATGCGGGTTTCAGCTTCGTCGCGCGCCTTGTGCTCGGCATTGTCGCGGATCTGGACGATCGCCTGCGCCATGTCGCCGATCTCGTCGTGGCGGCTCGCGCCGGGGATCACCACCGTGAGATCGCCCGCCGCCATCCGCTCCATCGCCTTGGTCATCCGCACCATCGGCCTGACGACGCCGAGCGCGATACCGAGAATGCCGGCGATGATGATCAGCGCCACCACGCCGGATACGCTCCACACCACGGTGGCGAAGGTCGTCACCTGGCTCGCGGCCGACACCTCCAGCGTCGCATTGGCGGAATTCGCCTTCTTGACGATCTCGTCGATCACGGCGCGGTGGCGGCCATACACCGCCTCGAGCTTGGCATAGGCCTTCTCGGCCGCCGCGCTGTCCTGCTTCGCCAGCGCCGGCAGCAATTCCTGCTCGGTCACATTCCAGAACGTCTGCACCTGGGCGTCGGAGTCGCGGGTCAAGGCGCCCTTGAGCGCCGGGTCGAGGTCCGAGTTCAGCCAGTAGGTGCGGCGCTCGTCGTAGTCCTTGCGCAGCTGCGCCAGGCGCTCCTTGTGCGCGGTGAGCTGCTGCGGTTCGCGCAGCGCCAGCGTCGCCTCGAGATAGGCCTCGACCACGTATTCCGGCGGCGGCAGGATGTCGGCGACGAGATCGTTGCCGAGCTTGATCTGGTTGTAGAGCGGACCGCCGACACGCAACTGGCGATTGGCGTAATCACTGACGCTGAGGATGGCGGCGAGACCGAGCGCGGTGATGATGCCAAAGGCGATGATGGTGGTCGAAATCGAAACGCGAAGCTTCATGAAGGCCCCCCCCGGGCACGCGAGATTGCGCTCGTGCAATGACGATCAACATTTCAACGGAGCTCTAAAATTGGGTTAAGCATCGGGACATGTTGTCGCATGCGACGGCATTTGCCGTAAAAACAGGCGCATACGCGCGCGCTTGGGTTGAGGGCATGAATCGCACAAGCGCACAGCGTGAGTGCGAACGATGCGCGCGACAACCGGAGCGATAGAGCAGTGGAGCGAAGATGTGACGCGTTCCGGACGAACAGCCGGCATGCGACACTTCCGTCATCGCCGACGAGGCATCATCGCAAACAGACGTCAGTGATTCGCGGCGCCGCTGCCGTGCATCGTCACGATGCCTTCGAAGGTGGCGAACAGCGCGCGGCGCTCGGGCGACAGCGCGCGCTCGGCGTCCGCGAGCCGCGTGGCCAGCGTTTGCGCATCCGCCGCCGGCACGCCGGCCTGGCGCAATGCCTCGGCGGCGCGGATGCCGTCGCCGGCGCACAGCACCAGCGACCACCCCTCGCCGCCAGGGCGCGCGCGCCGCAGCAGCGCGCGGCCACCGCGCTCGCCCTGCGACCAGTCGGCGACCGCATGATCGCCCGCGACCACCACCGGCGCGACGACGAGCGGCGCCTCCGGCTTGTCGAAGGTCGCCATCAGCAATTGCCTGACGGCGGCCACATCGTCGGCCGCAGCGGCTGCGGCGAGGCCGAGGAGCGTGATCGCCACGACGATCGCAGTCGAGACCCGCCGCATCCGCGTCGCCTCACATCCGGTAGCGGATGCCGGCATACACCGCCCGCCCGGTGCCCGGATTGAACAGCGTCGAGGTCGGCGTCGCCCGGTCGATGATGCTGGTGGTGGCGATGTAGGCGGTGTTGGCGAGATTGCGCCCCTCGATATAGGCCGAGAAGTGCTTGCCATCGTCATACGCCGCGCGCAGGCCCCACAGCGCGTAGGCCGCCGTGGTCAGGGTGTTGGCGCTGTCGACATAGTACGCCTGCGGCACCCACTCGACGTTCGGCCCGAATGACACGCCGCTGGGATGCTTGTACAGCAGCTCCGCGCGCAGATAGTGCGGCGGCGCGCCCGGCAGGCGGTTGTTGCCGAAGGTCCTGTCGCCATCGTAGCGGAAGTCGCTGTAGGTGTAGGCGACATTGAGCCAGATGCGGTCGGGATTGTCGCTGCGCACCGCCAGTCCCTTGAACAGGGCGACGCCGAGACCGGCCTCGACGCCCTGGTGGACGGTGCGGTCGGCGTTGGTGACGTTGCAGTTGCCGAACGAGCTGTAGAAGCACATCAGCTCGTTGCGGATCTCCGAGCGGTACAGCGACAGGTCGAAGGTCAGGTCCGGCCGCCGGCCGCGGGTGCCGATCTCGTAGGTGGTCGCAGTCTGCGCCTTGATGTTGAAGAACGTAATTGTCGGGAATGTAGGGTTCATGAAATTCGGCGACACGCTCTCGCCGAAGCTCGGCGCCTCGGCGCTGCGCGACACGTTGCCGAACACCTGCCAGGTCGGATCGACGTCCCACACCACGCCGGCTTTCGGGCTCCACAGGCTGAAATTGCTCTGCCCCGGCTTGTCGCCGTTGAGCGAGAAGTTCACCTGCTGGGCGCGCACCGCGTAGACATACTGGGTGCCGGCGACCAGCGACACTGCCGGCGTCAGGTACCAGGCGTTCTCGAGGTACGCGGTGTAGTTCTCCGGCTTCTGCAGCAGCGACGACTGCTGGGCGCCCTTCTGGCCGCCGATGTTGACGTACTGGTTGGCATCGATCGAGCCGTTGAGGATGTTGAAGCCGACGGTGAAGCGGTTGCGATGGCCGGCGATGTCGCGATCGTCCACTGCGCGCACGAAACCGCCGTAGTCGACGTAATGGTAGTCGAGCCACTGGAAGATCGGGTGCATCAGGTGGCGGTCGACGCCGAACAGGCCGAAGTCGATCACGGTGTTGTCGAGCCTGAGCGTCGACTTGCTGGCGATGCGCAGCGTGTCGATGTTGCGCTGCCAGTCGTTGGCGACATTGTTGGGCGCCGCCTTTGTCGGCGAATTCAGCGCGCCGTCCTTGCTGACCTCGCCGGGGATGCGCTGCCGGATGGTGTTGGCGTTGAGATAGAACCGCGTCTCGAAATCGGGCGAGAACTGGTAGCCGATATTGGCGCTGCCGCGCTGGCCCTCGCCGCCGCTATGGTCGCGGTAGCCGTCCTGGCGAAAGCCCGAGCCGGACACGAAATAGTCCGCCGGCCCGGAGGCGCCGCCCGAGCTCATCTGGCCGCGGACATAGCCGAACGAGCCGCCGTCGATGCGGGCGTCGAAGCCCGAGGCATCGCGGCCGGTCGGGGTGACGAAGTTGATGGCGCCGCCGAGACCGTTGCCGCCGTACAGCAGCGCGTTGGCGCCCTTGTAGATCTGCACATAGCGATAGGCGGTCGGGTCGATCTCCTGGAAGTCGCCGTAGCCGTCGGAGGTGTTGATCGGGATGCCGTCGAGAGTGAGCTGGGTGCCGCGCAGGTGGAAATTGCGCGACAGGCCGGAGCCGCGGATCGACAGGCGGGTGTCATCGCCCCATTTCGGCTGCGCCAGCACGCCGGGGGTGTAGTCGACGATGTCCTTCAGCGTCTGTGCCGGCGCGGTCTTGAAGGCGGTGTCCGGCACCAGCGCGACACCGCCGGGCGTGCGCTCGATCGCGGCGGTGGCGGCCTGCGTCGTCGCGGTGACGAGGCTCGGCACAGGTCCGCTGGCGGGCGCCGCCGCGGCGGCGGATGGCGCCTGCGGCCGTGTGCGGCTGGCGGCGCGCTGCGTGCCGCGCTCGCGCGTCGGGCGCGTGGCACGGGCGGCACGGGGCTTGACCGCCTCCACCACGACCGGCGGCAACTGCGGACTGGCCGGGGACGGCGTCGCCTGCTGGGCGAATGACAGATCAGGAATGGCGGCCAGTGCCGCCGCCGCGCACAGCGCGGGCAGAGAACGAGACATGATGAGACTCCGGAGAACGTAAACCGTGGACGATGGCGGTTACGCGTTCAGCGGCGGCCCCTGTGACGAGCGGGGATCATGTCGCCGCGCGGCGGCGAAGGCGGCCGTGTCGTCGTGGCGCTCGATGGCATGGGCCAGGGAGCGCGGCGCGTCGAGTGCCCCCGCCTGCGGCAGCGGCGCGGCGGCCGCGGCGAAGGCGCAGACCGCGCAGGGCACATGATGCAGCCCGGTGGCCGGCTGGCCATCAGGCGCACTGCCATGACCGAGGTCGGCGCAGAGCGCGGCGGCGACGGCCGCAGCGGGCGCGACGGCCATCTGCGTGGCGACGATGCCGGCGAGCAGCAGCTGCAGCGCAAGCGCGTGGCCGGCGGCGAGCGCCACCACCTTTCTCAGCCACGACCTGCGACGCCCCAACGCCACGTCCTGCACTTTCCCCAGCGCGTCCGATCCGGACCTGCCCACCGCCCGGCACGGCCGGCGGAGGCCGTCCCTGCGGCCCAGCGACTTTTGTCATTCCCGGTTGCCCGGGAAGGGTGCTTTTTGTCGCAGAGTCCCTGAAGATGCAACCCTGATGCGAAAATGCATCACAGGTCATTGCGACCACCGCCATGGTCCTCCCCGCATGTCGATCGCAAGCAAGAGGCGCGAACCGTCGCCGGCTTGCGCCGCCGGCATCGATCGGGCACACCGGCCATTGCTGTCCGACGCCCTGCGCAGGGATGGAACAACCATGCCGATCACAATACCTGCAAGGATCTGCTCCCGGCCATGACCCTTGCCCCCAGCCATGCCGCCATCTGGAGCATCGCCGCGCTCGCCACGCTCGGCGTCATCGTGCGGCCGTGGCGGCTGCCGGAATTCATCTGGGCGGTGGCCGGTGCTGCGCTGCTGGTGGTGCTGCAGCTGTTGCCTTGGCGCGCGGCGCTCGACGCCGCCGGCAACGGCCGCGACGTCTATTTCTTCCTGATCGGCATGATGCTGCTCGCCGAGGTCGCGCGCAAGGAAGGCCTGTTCGACTGGCTCGCCGCCTTCGCCGTGCGCCACGCGAGGGGCTCGGCGCAGCGGCTGTTCCTGATCGTCTACGGCGTCGGCACCCTTGTCACCGTGTTCCTGTCGAACGACGCCACCGCCGTGGTGCTGACGCCGGCGGTGTATGCGGCGACGCGCGCGGCGAAGGTCGAGCCGCTGCCGTATCTGCTGGTGTGCGCGTTCATCGCCAATGCCGCGAGCTTCGTGCTGCCGATCTCCAACCCCGCCAACCTCGTGGTGTTCGGCACTCAGATGCCGCCGCTCACGGTGTGGCTGCGGGTGTTCGCCCTGCCCTCGCTGCTCGCCATCGTCATCACCTATCTGGCGCTGCGCTTCACCCAGCGCCACGCGCTCGCTGCGGCGAAGGTTGCGGACGCCGGCGCCATCGCGCCGCTGTCGTTCGGCGGCAGGCTTGCCGCCCTCGGCATCGCCGCCACCGCGGTGGTGCTGCTGGTGGCCTCGGCGCGCGACGCCGAGCTGGGATTGCCGACCTTCGTCGCCGGCGCTGTTGTCACGGTGCTGGTGGTGCTGATCGGCCGGCAGTCGCCGCTGCCGATCCTGCGCGACGTCGCGTGGTCGGTGCTGCCGCTGGTCGGAGGGCTCTTCATCCTGGTGGAGGCGCTCAACCGCACCGGCGCGCTGCCGGCGCTCGCCGACCTGTTGCGCGAGGGCGTCGCGAACACGCCGCAGGCGACCGCATGGCTCGCGGGCCTCGGCGTCGCCATTGCCAGCAACCTCGTCAACAACCTGCCGATGGGCCTGATCGCCGCCACCACCAGCCACGCCGCGCAGGTGCCGCCCCATGTCACCGGCGCCATCCTGATCGGCGTCGATCTCGGGCCCAATCTCTCGGTCACCGGCTCGCTCGCCACCATCCTGTGGCTGATCGCGCTGCGGCGGGAGAACGCGCACGTCACGGCGCTGGAATTTCTCAAGCTCGGCATCGTGGTGATGCCGCCGGCGCTGATCGTGGCGCTCGCGGCGCTGATCCTGCTGGCGCCGTAACGCCTCAGCGCCGCTTCCTCGCGCCCGCGCTCCGCGCCCGTGGCGCGCGGCTGGGCGTGGCAGGCGGCTCACGATCCCATGGCGGCGTGCCGCGAAACGCCTCGGCGAGGAAATCGACCATCACCCGCACCTTGCCGCTGACATGGCGGCGGCTCGGATAGACCGCCATCACGTCGATGTCGGCCATGTGATAGTCCGGCAGCACCCGCACCAGCCGGCCAGCCTGCAGATCCGCGCCGATCAGGAATGTCGGCTGCCAGATGATGCCGCGTCCGGCGAGTGCCGCGGCGCGGGCGGTGTCGGCATTGTTGGTGTGCATGGCGCAGCGCACCGTCACGGTGTGGGGCTTGTCGGCGGCGTCGTGCAATTCCCAGCTATCGGCGGTGGCCGAATAGGTGTAGCCGATGCAGGCATGGCCGGGCAGCTCGGCGGGCGTCCGCGGCGCGCCATGGGCAGCGACATAGTCCGGCGACGCACAGACGATGTTGTGCGACACCGCCAGCTTGCGGCCGACGAGGCTCGCCGAGCCGCCGCGCGCGATGCGGATCGCAAGGTCATAGCCCTCCTCGACGATATCCACGACGCGATCGGTCAGCTCGACGTCGAGCGCGATATCGGGATAGCGCGCCATGAAGCGCGGCCACAGCGGCGCGAGATGCGCGACGCCGAAACTCAGCGGCGCATTGATCCGCAGCCGCCCGCGCGGCTGCAGCGCGCTCGACGACGCCAGCGCCTCGGCCTCCGCGACGTCGTCGAGGATGGCGAGCGCGCGGTCGTGCAGCATCTTGCCGGTCTCGGTCAGCGACAGCCGGCGCGAGGTGCGGTTGAGCAGGCGTGCGCCGAGGGACGTCTCCAGCTCGTTGACATAGCGCGTGACATTGGCCGGCGACGTGTCCAGCTTGTCGGCGGCACGGGTGAAGCTGCCCTGGCCGACCACCGCGGCGAACACCTCGAAAGCCCTCAGGCGATCCATCCGGTCTCTCCGATCATTCATAAAAGCTGAACAATCTAACCAGCTCTGCGGCCTTCTTCCAAGCCCGGCAGGGGTCTACCCCTTTCTCCACAGGCCGCGACCGACGCAGCCCCGCATCACCCAGGGAGAACGAACATGACCACGCAGCACACTGATCATCACGGGCGCCTTCAGGGCAAGGTCGCCATCGTCACCGGTGCCAGCGCCGGCATCGGCCGCGCCACCGCCAAACTGTTCGCGGCGGAGGGCGCCAAGGTGGTGGTCGGCGCCCGGCGCGAGGCCGAGCTTGCGAGCCTCGTCACCGAGATCAAGGCCGCCGGCGGCGAGGCCGTGGCGCTCGCCGGCGACGTGCGCTCCGAGGACTATGCGAGGGCGCTGGTCGCGCTCGCGGTCAAGGCTTACGGCCGGCTCGACATCGCCTACAACAATGCCGGCGTCATCGGCGAGGCCGGTCCCTCCACCGCCGTCTCCGAGGCCGGCTGGAACGACGCCATCGCCATCAATCTCACCGGCTCGTTCCTCGGCGCCAAGCATCAGATCGCCGAGATGGTCAAGCATGGCGGCGGCTCGGTGATCTTCACCTCGACATTCGTCGGACACACCGTGTCGTTCCCGGGCATGGCGGCCTATGCCGCGAGCAAGTCCGGCCTGATCGGCCTGACCCAGACGCTCGCCGCCGAGTTCGGGCCGCAGAACGTGCGGGTCAACGCCATCCTGCCCGGCGCGGTCGAGACCGAGATGTACCGTGCGGTGAACGACACCGCAGAGAAGGCCAGCTTCATCAACAATCTCCATGCCCTGAAGCGGGCGGCACAGCCGGACGAATTGGCGCGATCGGTGCTTTACTTGGCATCGGATGATGCGGCATTCGTCACCGGGACGGCTTCGCTGGTGGATGGCGGCCTGTCCATCACCCGCACCTGACGACGATGCTCATGTTGAAGGACTGCTGAAATGGGACTGCTGGTCGACGGACAATGGCGGGATACCTGGTATGACACCGGCGCGACCGGTGGCCGCTTCGTGCGGAAGGCTTCGGCCTTCCGCAACTGGATCACCGCCGACGGCAGCGCCGGGCCAAGCGGTGACGGCGGCTTCAAGGCCGAGGCCGGCCGCTACCACCTCTATGTCAGCCTCGCCTGCCCATGGGCGCACCGCACGCTGATCATGCGCGCGCTGAAAAAGCTCGACGGCGCGATCTCGCTGTCGGTGGTGAACTGGCTGATGGCCGAGCGCGGCTGGACGTTCGCGGATGGCCCGGGCGTGATCGCCGACAGCATCAACCACGCCGAGGTGCTGTATCAGGTCTACCAGGCTGCGGACCCGCGCTACACCGGCCGGGTCACCGTGCCGGTGCTGTGGGACAGGGAGCGCCGCACCATCGTCAACAACGAGTCGTCCGAGATCATCCGGATGCTGGGCAGCGCCTTCGACGGCCTCAGTGCCGCAGCCGGCGACTACTATCCCGCGGCGCTGCGCAGCGAGATCGACGCGGTCAACGCCCGCGTCTACGACACGCTCAACAACGGCGTCTACAAGGCCGGCTTCGCCACCACGCAGGGCGCCTACGAGGAGGCGATCGGCCCGCTGTTCGACACGCTGGACTGGCTGGAGAGCCGCCTCGCGACGCGGCGCTTCCTGATGGGGCGCGAACTCACCGAGGCCGACATCCGCCTGTTCGCGACGCTGATCCGGTTCGATGCGGTGTATGTCGGGCACTTCAAGTGCAACATCCGCCGCATCGCCGATTATCCGAATCTAGCGGCCTACACCCGCGACATCTTCCAGTGGCCGGGCGTCGCCGCGACGGTGAATCTCGATCACATCAAGGGGCACTACTACCAGAGCCACCGCACCATCAACCCCAGCGGCATCGTGCCGGTCGGGCCGGCGCTCGACTTCAGCGCGCCGCACGGTCGCGCGGCGCTCGCGGGATGACCGGCCAGCGCTCCGGCGGCGGACGAGGTTCGCCGCCGCCCTGCGTCAGGCGCATGCAAGTAATTGAATAAAATCGCTATTTCAGGCCATGCGGCGTTGCCCTCGCAAGGCCGGGAGCTGGTGGCGGCCAACATGCTTGCGGATTATCTATATTTGGACTATATCCAAATCTGGAAGGTCGGAGACCCAAGCCATGCTGCCGCAC
Source organism: Bradyrhizobium sp. 2TAF24 (assembly GCF_052115025.1). Lineage (NCBI taxonomy): Bacteria > Pseudomonadati > Pseudomonadota > Alphaproteobacteria > Hyphomicrobiales > Nitrobacteraceae > Bradyrhizobium > Bradyrhizobium sp. 2TAF24. Next base: position 203,061 of record NZ_JBFRFW010000012.1, read on the forward strand.
CCTGCCTATCTCAAGGCCCGAGAAGCGCCCCAGCGCCTCGACCTGTCGCGCTTCGCTCCCGCCAACCGCAAGCGGCTGAGCGCGCCGGCGCTGCGCACGTTTCTGGCCATCGCCGACCTGTGGGGGCTGAACGAAGAGCAGCGCCGCCTGATCCTCGGCTATCCGTCGCGCTCGACCTATCACAACTGGTGCAAGCAGGCGCGCGAGCATGGCGCCATCACCCTCGATGTCGACGTGCTGACGCGCATCTCGGCGGTGCTCGGCATCCATCAGGCGCTCGGCATCCTGTTTGCCAGCGAACAGGACGGCATCGCCTGGCTGCGCGGCCCGCATGATGCGGTGGTGTTCGGCGGCCGGCCGCCGCTCGAACTGATCACCAGCGGCGCGCAGGACGGCCTGCTCACCGTGCGGCGCTTCCTCGACGGCGCGCGCGGCGGCGTCTACATGGCGCCGAACAGCCTCGACGCCGCCTTCACGCCCTACGACGACAGCGAGATCGTGTTGCGGTGACGGACGCCCTCGCCGCCGCGCCGCAGCCGGCCCATCGCCTGATCCCGTCGCAGTTTCCACCGATCGGCCTGTTCGACACGGTGGCGACGACTGCTGATCTCGGCGCGGTGATGGAGCTGGTCGGCTGGACCAACGATCGCCTGGTGGCGGAGCGCATCCACCGCCTGCCGCAGGCGGAATGGGTCTATGGCATGGCCAACGCCAGCATCGTGATGGCCGCGTTCCTGCATGTCGCGCCCGGCGGCATGCGCTTCAACGGCCCCGATCTCGGTGCGTGGTACGCCGCCGACGAACTGCGCACCGCCGCGGCCGAAGTCGGCCATCACCTGCGGCGCGAAGCCGTGGCGCGGCGCGTGCCGACCATGCAGCGCACCTACCGCGCCTTCAGCGCCACATTGCTCGGCGACTACCGCGACATCCGCGGCCAGCAGACGACGCGCGCCGAACTCTATGCCGGCGACAGCTATGCCGCGTCGCAGGTGTTCGGCGAAGAGATCCGCGCATCCGGCGGCGCCGGCATCGTCTACGACAGCGTGCGCAGGCGCGGCGGCGTCAACGTCGTGGCGCACCGCCCGCGCAACATCACATCCATCGCGCAGACCGACCATTACGAGATCACGGTGTCGGCGACGGCACGGACCATCGATGTGCGCAAGCTGTCGCGGTGAGAGCACCTCACCGCAGCGAGGCTGCGACGTCCGCCAGTGATCGCAACAGCAGGAACGGATTGTCCCGGGACGGCAGGAAGCCGCGTCGCTTCCAGAACTCGGCAGCCTCTCGATCGGGGCGTGGCCTACTTCCCCTTGTACGCAGTCCATTCCATCGGATCGACGCCGCGGTGCCAGTCAAAACCCGCTCGTTCAAGCGTAGCCTCCAGATCGACGGGGCAGAGACAATTGCTCACATCCCGGTTGATGCTGTCTCCCCGGACAATTCGATCCTGACCGCCAACAAGCTGCGCAAGCTCAGCGGGAGTTGCGTAGACGCGATCGAGATAGCGAACCGAATTGCACATTGATCTACCCCCAGAACCGCGGCGCTTTGGCCAGGGCCTGGCAGGCCTCGCGCGCCGCGGCCATGGCGGTGATGAAGCGCGCATCCTCATGGCCGCCCAGCAGGCCTTCGGCATAGGCGCGGGTGCGCAATTCGCCGCGCGCCGGCGGCCGCGCGGATCGCGACACGTTCGCCAGTTCCGCCATCAGGCCCTCATGCACGGCGATGTCGTTGAGATCGCCGAGGCTGTCCTGCAGCGCGCGCAGCGCGACCAGAAACTCCTTGCGGCGGACGCTGGCCTTGCGGCCGGGAAACACGGTTTCGAAGAATTCGGCGCCGTAGCGCAGCTTCTTGGCCTGGATGCGTAGCTTGTGGCGGCGATAGGGATCGAGCTTCTCCATCGCACCCGCGCGCTTGCGGACCACCTTCCAGCGTCGCGACAATTCGGCCGACGCCATCCGCGCGATCGGCTGCGCGCCACGTTCGCGCGCCGCGGCGTCCGCCCGCGTGCACCACGCGCCGGTCTCGAGCCAGGCCGCGACATCGAGGCACAGCGCGCGGAAGCGGTCGGAGCGCACCGCCTCGCAGGCGCGCGCCACCGCCGCGGCATGCTGCTCGGCAAGATCATCGGAGAGGCTGCGCATGCCGGCAAGGCGCGCATGCAGCTGCCGCACCGGCGTCACGACGCTCGCCAGAAACACCTCGAACTCGCGCGCCGGGGTCAGTTCGCCTGAGAGCCAGCGCAGCTTGGTCTTGACCGCGTCGGCCTCCTCCGGCTGCAGCAGGCTGGCGAACAGCGACATCGCCGCGCGCAGGCGGCGCAGGCCGATGCGCATCTGGTGCACGCCGTCGGGATCGCCCGCCAGCACAGCTGCCTTGTTGCCGATGATCTGGCGCAGGCAGGATGCGGCGATGGTGCGGAATGCGTCGGCCGCGGGAAGATCCGGCGCGAGCTCGATCGGCTCGGATCTGACCGCCAGCGCCTCGCCGCTGCCGAGCAGCTCGTAGCCGCGCTGCGACTTGGTCTTGACCGCAAGCTCGGCGGCGGTGGCGCGGGCGACGCTGCGCGCGATGCGGAACAGGCCGCTGCGGTCGCCGCGCTTGAGCTCGATCTCGACCTCGCACACCGGCGCCGACTGGCGGCCGGCGATGATGCGGCCGCGGTCGAGCGTGACCTCGATCTGCGCATTGCGCGTCTGCAGCGGATAGGTGGTGCGGCGCACCCGCGTCTCGAACACCGGCCGCAGCTGGCGAGCCAGCTTCTTGGTCAGCAGCGGCGCGAGCGCGGTGCCTTCCGCCGCGGCAAGGTCCGGCGTGCCGTCGGCAAGCTCGGTCTCCCACTCGCGGCGATCGATCAGCCCGACCCCTTCGGCCTTGATGGTCTGGACATGATGGGCGCCGTCGCGCCGCACCCGCAGCACCACACCATGGCGGCGCAGTGCGAAATCCTTGGTATCGAAATAGGTGGAGACCTGGGTCGCGGTCGCCGCCGCGCCATTGACCCGGCGCAACAGCGGAATCTGCTGCAGCCGCGGCGCGTGCGCGGGCGGCAGCTCCAGCTTGATCTCGATCTCGTGACCCATGCGCCATGACCGGCGGCGATGCCGGCACACTCCACTCGACGCTGTCGAACGCCTCATCCGGCAGCGACCTTATCAGGCGGACCCGTGGCGGAAAACGGGTCGCGCGAAAATCATATGAGGTAGCTCATGCATGCCAGGAACCAGCGGTGGCCCCATACCCCGCGTTGCAACGCAAGGGCTTGACCCCTCACGGTTTCATCGCGTCGGGAAACCGCGGCCGGAACCCGCGCGGGCGCCAGTTGAAATCGCGCTGCGCGGGGGCGGCATCGAACACCATATCCATGCTCATGCGATCGCCCATGGCAAAGTTGGCGTTGGGAAACAGCGGCTGCGCCAGGCGGAAGGCGAGCCGCCACACCGCCGAAGGCACCGCCACGATCAGCCGCCGCCGCCCCAGGCCGTCAAAAATCCGCCCGACCATGTCGCGGTAGCTCAGCGTCTCGCCGCCCGGCACCACATAGGCCTTGTTGACCGCCAGATCGCTCTCAGCCGCATCGAGGGCGCCGATCGCGAGATCTTCGGCATGCACCGGCTGGCGCAGGCCCCGCCCCGATCCCGCGAGCGGGATGAAGCCGAACCGCCGGATGAGGCCGGCGAGCCGTGTCACGTTGATGTCCCGCCCCTCGTCATAGATCAGCGTGGGGCGCAGGATGGTCCAGCCGATGCCGTGCCGTTCGCAGGCCGCCATCACCTGCTCCTCGGCGGCGGCGATCTTGTCCAGCTTGTCGCGCTCGGCGGCGATCACCGAGTCACGCTTGGTCAGGATGCTGGTGGTGGAGATCGCCACCAGACGGCGCACCCCGTTGTCGGCGAAGGTCGCGATCGCCGGCACCAGCAGATGAATCTCGGCGGTCGAGACCACCAGCGCGCAGGGTGGCATCTGCGCCGCCCACGCCTGCGGCAAGCTGATATCGCCGGCGATCCAGCCGCTGCCCCGCGGCGGCGAGCGCACCAGCCCCACGGGCTGGATGCCGCGGGCCGCGAGCTGACGCATGACATGGCGGCCGACCATGCCGGAGCCGCCGACCACGAGAGCTGAAGGAGAAGAGGAGGAACTGTCCGGGCGCATGCGCGCCCGTCTAGCACCGTTCGCGGCGCCCGGCTACCGATGAAGCAGCCGCGCTCAGGCCTCGTTGGCGGCCTTGAGCTCGCTCAGCGTCGCGGCGTTGGCGCAGTAGTCCTGGTAATGCCCGGCGACCTCGCCGGACGCCAGATCCTGCCGGCAGCGGCGCTTTTCCTGACAGAACGCGCAGACACGCTCCATGTCGTTGAGCAGCGCGGTGTGATGGCGGCGGACGTCGTTCATGTCGACGCCGACCGCATCCATGAGCTGCGGCAGTTCGTCGGCGCTGTGCGGCCCCTGCCGCACCAGCGCGTCGAGCGCGTCGGGAGTCATGCTGAATTCGTGCGCGATGCGGGCGAAATCCGCCGGGTCGGCTTCGCACTCGGCGAGCTCGCGCAGTTGCCGGCGCTGCAGCAGCCAGTCATTGACGCGCGCCTTCAGCGTGGTGACGAAGTCGGTTGCGGCCATGGTCGTTCTCCTCGATCCCGCCCGACTGTGACGGCGGAGGCGCGCCGGGGCATTGCGCTGGATCAAAACACCAGGCGGCGGGTCCCAGCCATGACAGGGCCGTTATTTGATCGGTGGCCGCGGCAGCACCGTCTCGCCCTGTTCAATCACATAGGTGTAGTCGAGCGCGTACCACGGCGGCACGACGTCGGCGGCGTCCGGATGCGGCCCGTCATGACGGACGAAGTCGCCGAGCAGCGCCTGCGTCACGCCGAACTGCACGTCCGAGGCGATGTGCGGATCGGCGGGATCGTAGACCTGGGAGATCAGCACCTTGTAGCCCTCCTTGACGATCAGCGCATGGAGGTGCGCCGGGCGGTAGGGGTGGCGATCCTGCGCCCGCAGCAGCCGCCCGACGACGCCGTCGGTCGGGATCGGATAGCCGACCATCTTCACGGTACGAAACCAGAAGCAGCCGTCGGCATCGGTCGTGAACTTGCCACGGAGGTTCATCTCCGCCTGCTCCGGATCCTGGTTCTCGTAGAGGCCGACCGGCGAGGCATGCCAGATGTCGATCTCGGCGCCGGCGATCGCACCGCCCGCCGTGTCCAGCACCCGCCCGCGCACGAACAGCGCCGGCCCCGGCGTCGCCGAGCGCACGATGCTGCCGCCGTTCGGCACGCGCGGCGCATGGAGCCGCCAGAACGGGCCGAGCAGCGACTGCGAGGTTTCGGTGTTGCCGCGATCGCCGTTGTTGAGCAGGCACACCAGCGACGACACCCCGAGCGAGCCCGCCATCAGCACCGCCTCGTTGTGGCTGTCGGTCGAGCGCTGGCCGATCTCGTTGAGGATGGCGGTGGCGTCGCGGAATTCGGCTTCCGTCAGGCGGACGTCGCGGACGAAGGCATGCAGGTGGGTGACCAGCGACAGCAGGATCTGGCGCAGCCGCGGATCACGGCTGCGCTGCATCACCGCGAGCACCGCCGGCGTGACGTCCTGCTGGCGTTCGATCATGGCTGTCCTCCCCGCGGGCGTGTCCCCGGACGGAGAGTCATGGCCGCTGCGGCCGGCGCGTGTCAATGCGCTGCGCACAGAGATGCGCCGCGCATGGTGATGCGTCGCGCATGGTGATGCGCCGGGCGTTACCTGGAGATGCGCAGCTGCGCGAGCGATGCACCGATGGTATTGAAGGTCGACAGCACCTGGGTCGCGGAGGTCAGGTAGAAGAACTTGCCGGGGTCGGACGCGCAGTAAGCCATCACCGCGGACTGCGCCTCGCCGTCGGTGTTGACCTGGATGGCGTAGATCTTGATCCCGGCGGCCTTGATGTTGTCGCACAGCGTCTGCTGGCGGGCGTCGACCTGCGACGACCAGTCGACGCCGTCGCCGTACCAGCGATCTTCGGTGTTGAGACCGTCGGACAGCAGGATGATGGCCTGGACATAGCTGTAGTTGGGATCGAGCGCCGGCGCGTTGAGCGGGCTCGACTGGGTCAGCGACATCCAGCCCCAGGCGAGGCCGATCGCCTGGTTGGTGCCGCCGGTGGCCTGCATGGCGTTGATGCTGGCCTTGAGCATCGTCCAGTTGTAGCTCAGCGGCGTGATCGGCTGCAGTGCCGGATTGGCGCCGGGCGCGCAGAAGTAAGTGCCGTTCTCATAATATTCGTCGGCTGGAAAATCCGTGGCGACCGATGTCGGCGCGGTGTTGGTGGTGTCGTAGTTCTGGTCGCGGTCCATGACGCAGCCGGTCCAGTTGCTGTGGTTCGCCGCTTTCCACGTCCCGCCCACCGACTGGCACGCGCTCAGGCTGGTCGGGCGATAGAAGCCGAAATACCTGCTGCAGCTGCCGTTGTTCTCTTCCCAGGTGTCGGACGCGCCGTTCCACTTGATCCAGTTCTGGGTGTAGTTGCTGGCGCCGACATTGACGTCCTTGGCGAACGGCACCACCGAGATGTAGACGTCGCCGGGCTTCTGCGCGCTGGCGCTGAGCTGGTCGATCAGGGTGTTGGCCGCGCCCTGCAGCGCGACGAGCTTGCCGGCATCGTTCATCGAGCCGGTATTGTCGAGCACCAGCGACACGCGCAGCTTGGTGAGGCCCCAGGTCGCGGTCGACGAGACGCTGAAATTCAGGCTGGAAAAGCCGAGCACGCTCGCGAACTGGGTCGGCAGCGTGCCCGATCCGTTCAGCAGGATGGTCGACGGCGCGCCGCTGCCGCCGCTGTAGGTCGCGGACACGCTGTTGATGATGACTTCAGGATGCGAGCCGTACAGCCCGCTGAAATAGGCCTGCGCCTTGGCATTGAGCTGCGCCGGCGTCAGCGTGCCGGTGCTGTCGTCCTTGGCGACCATCAGCACCGCGGCATCGAGCGCATCCTGCATGGCGGTGCGCGCGCTGTTGACGCGGGTATAGTCGATCGCCGCGCCGACGCAGCCCATGATCGGAACGATCGTCAGCGCGAAGGTCACAGCCACATTGCCGCGCTCGGCGCGGCAGAAGCGCGCCAGCATTCGTCGCAGCTTTGCGGTGATCGATACCCGTGTCATGCCCAAGAACCTGCGGTATGCGGCCACCCGATAGCCCCGCGGCCATAACGAGGCGTAAAACCGATCGCCGAAGGTCTGTTGCAAAATATTTCCGCGACGGTAGGCATATGCTGCGGTGAGCACAGGCGATGTCTGGCCCGCATCGGCCGTGCCGGCTGCCGCCGGCCGCGCGCCGTCCAGCCTGCGCCACCGCGATGTGCAGGCCGAACCGGGGCCGCCCCCGCCCGGCGCGCCGCGACGCCGTTTCAGCACGGATATCAGACCGCCGCGCCCGCCCCCGGTGCCACCCGCGCCATGGCGCGGGTGGAGTAGCCGTGCGCGATCCCCGCCCGGCGGTGCCGCAGGGCGCAAGGATGAGGACGGTATCGTTGTCAGGGCGGCCTTACGTCAGGAACATTGCCGGATTGGTAAACGGCAACGAAACGCCGTCACGGAAACCGCGTCTCATCTGAAACCGCACGCCGCCCACGTCGTGGCAAGGCCGGACGCATCCCCGCCCATCCTGCAATCCGTCCTGTTCGATCGCCGCCGCCATGACACGCCGCGCGCGCGTCACCGCATTACATGGTGATGCGCACATGCTCACCCGCGACGACGATCGCGCGGATCTTTACCAACGATTTTCCAAACACGTCGTCACGGCCGCAAACGTAAACAAGCCCTGAAATCCACGTTTGCAATTTGCAAACCGAAGTCAGCGGTCTCGTGGCGCTGTCTCGCGATTCAGCTTGCCCGATCGCCGATTGCCGCTAGAGAGAAAAGAAAAAATCGGGGGCGTACAACAATGCTGAAAGCTGGCCTGAAATTCTCGCTGTACTCTGTCGCCATCGCCGTCGTCGGCCTGCCGGTAAGCATGGCCGCGTGGGTCGCGCTGGCGCTGATCGGCTACTGAGTTCGGCGACCGAACCACGACGACATCACGCCGCGCCCGCGCCACCGCGCGGACGCCTCATCACCGCGGCCCCAGGCAGCGTAGCCACGCCGGCCGCATGATCGGCCTCTCGCGCCGCTCCGCAATTCGTGCCAGCATCGCCGGTGTTGCCCGCATCCGAGGAGCACCGCCATGCCGCACACGACCTCCGTCGCCCGATCCGCTCTCGCACTCGCCGCCGCTGCGCTGCTGACTCTGCAGAGCACGGCCGATGCCTGTACCCGACTGGTCTATCTCGGCTCCGATGGCAATGTCATCACCGCGCGCTCGATGGACTGGAAGAACGATATCGCCACCAATCTCTGGGTCCTGCCGCGCGGCGTCGCCCGCAGTGGCGAAGCCGGGCCGAACTCGCTGAGATGGACCGCGAAGTACGGCAGCGTGGTCGCCACCGGCTACGACGTCTCCACCACCGATGGCGTCAACGAAGCCGGCCTCACCGCCAACCTGCTGTGGCTGGTGGAATCCGAATATCCGAAATTCGACCAGAGCAAGCCGGGCCTGACCATCGCCGCCTGGGCGCAATACGTGCTCGACAACTTCGCGACCGTGCAGGAGGCCGTCGACGCCCTCGCGCGCGAACCGTTCACCGTCGTCACCGCCAACGTGCCGGGCGAAGAACGGCTTGCGACGTTGCACCTGTCGCTGTCGGATGCCAGCGGCGACAGCGCCATCATCGAGTACATCCGGGGGCGGCAGGTGATCCACCACGGCCGGCAGTACCAGGTGATGACCAACTCGCCGACCTTCGACGAGCAGCTCGCGCTCAACGCCTACTGGAAGGAGATCGGCGGCACCGTGATGCTGCCGGGCACCAACCGCGCCGCCGATCGCTTCGCGCGCGCCTCGTTCTATGTCAACGCCATCCCGAAGTTCGAGGATCCCAACCGCGCGGTCGCCAGCGTGTTCAGCGTCATCCGCAATGCCTCCGTGCCGTTCGGCCTGACGACGCCCGACCAGCCCAACATTTCCTCGACGCGCTGGCGCACCGTGGTCGACCACAAGCGCAAGCTCTACTTTTTCGAATCCGCGCTGACGCCCAACACGTTCTGGGTCGACCTCAAGGCGATCGACTTCTCCGCCGAGACCGGCAAGGTCCGAAAGCTCGACCTCGGCGAGAACCAGGATCACACCTACGCCGGCAACGCCACTGGCGCCTTCAAGGACGCGCAGCCATTCAAGTTTCTCGGGCTGTGACCGGGCCGGCGGTCGCCGCGCCACGCGCCACGACCGCCGGTGTTTCGGGCGCGGTCGTTGCGCTGTAACATCACGGTGACACACTCGGCCGCACGGATGCGCCGCCCCATGACGCGCGTCCGCTGTTTTGCCGCGCCGGCCCGACCCATGACCCCGACCCATGACCCGGTCCATGGCCCGACCGCGCTATATTCAAGGCTTTTTCATTCAACCCTTTTGAACCCGCCAGGGAGCCGCCCATGACCTACCCCACCCCGAAGGAGCTGTACCGTTCGGCCGACCTGCTGAAGGGATATGACCCGAACCGGCGGCTCGGGTTCGCCGACGGCTGGGACTTCCGGATGTACCGCCGCTACATCGCCGACGGTGCCGCCAGCCCCAAGACGCTGGCGGTCCGCCGCGGCCAGGCCGAGCACGACGCCTATATCAGCGACGCGCTGAAGCGCTTTCTCGATCAGAGCACGCCGAAGCTCGTCGGCATCATGGGCGGTCACGGACTGAGCCGCACCGACGCGGCCTATCGCGACGTGGTGCAGCTGGCGCGCGCGCTGACGCGGCAGGGCTACTTCATCGTCAGCGGCGGCGGCCCCGGCGCGATGGAGGCGGCCCATCTCGGCGCACTGTTCGCCGATGCCGACGATGCCGTGCTGGACCGGGCGCTCGCGCTGCTCGGACAGGCGCCGGTGCTGCCCAACCTGCTCGGCGCGATCGCCGACGACGGCGAGATCATCGAGAGCCGCGCCGCCGACCTCGACGCCGCGCAGCGCTGGATGAACGTCGCGCTCGAAGCCCGCCAGCTCGCCCCGCCCAAGGCCGGGGAAAGCCTCGCCGTGCCGACCTGGCGCTATGGCCAGGAACCGACCATCCCGTTCGCCAGCCACTATGCCAAGTTCTTCCAGAACAGCCTGCGCGAGGAGGCGCTGATCACCAACTCGCGCGCCGGCATCGTCTATGCGCGCGGCAGCGGCGGCACCGTGCGCGAGATCTTCGAGGACGCCGAGCGCAACTACTATGTCGGCGACACCGCCGCCTTCACGCCGATGATCTTCTTCGATCGCGACGGCTACTGGCAAGAGGACGCGACCTATGATGCCGCCGGCAAGGTCACCCATGCCGCGCTCAAGGTCGACGACCTCCTGACCCGGCTGTTCCGCCTCGCCCCTGGCGTCGACGCCGCGGCCTGCCTCGCCAAGATCCGCTTCACCACCGACATCGCCGAGATTTCCGACGTGCTCGCCGGCCACTCCGCGACCGCGGTGCGCAACCTCGCCTTCACCCTGCAAGGCGAGCCGCTCAAGGTCTCGACCGCGGTGCTGTGCCGACGCGCCGGCGATTGAGCGCGGCGTACCGGCGCCGCGTCACGCCAGCACCATCGACACCGTGGCCTCGTCGTAGTTGCCCGACCCCATGCTGCCGGCCTCGAAGATCTCGTGCCGCGCGATCCAGTCGAACGACTGCTCGAACACCGCGCGGCTGTAGGGCTCGAACACGATGCGCTCGCCCGGTCCCCAGCGCCGGGTGTCCATGGCGTCGTGGAAACGCTCCGGGAATTCCATCTTGTAGTAGTGGGTGTAGAGCTCCGGTCGCAGATCGATGTCGCGCTGGGCGCGGCGCAGCGCCTGGAAATATTTCCGCACGTCGTCCATGTCCGGATCGCCGTTGATCATCGCCCCGATCATGAAGGTGGTGTCGATGATCTTGCGATAGCCGAGCTGCTCGGCGAAGTAATAGGGACCGCCGAACAGCGTCGCCGCCTGCGCGCGGCCCTCGAAGAACGCCTCCATGCGGCTGAACAGCATGCCCTCGTCGTAGGACAGCTTGATCTGCTCCGCCGGCATGTAGGATTCCAGCGCCTGGATGGTGGCGTAGTGACTGCCCGACTGGAAGCCGACCGAGATCGGCACCCCGGCGAGATCGGCCGGTGTCCTGATCGGCGACTCCGCGCGCACGAAAATGCCTGATGGCGCCACCGAATAGGCGTCCGCGAACAGCTTGGTGTGGCCGCGCGATGCCGCGACGTTCACCGTCCAGTGGCAGGCGCAGGTGATGTTGGATTCGCGCCCCTTCTCGATGCTCTGGAACGCGCCGCTGGCGCCTTGCGTGACATGATGCGCGCCGGCGGTGGAGCGGATGAATTCGCGGAACTCGTAGTCGAGCCCCTCGTCGCGGAAGTAGCCCTTCTCTTCCGCCACCCATTCCTGCAGGCGAAAATGCGGTTCGATCTTGAACTTGGGCATGCGTCGTCTCCCGATGGCGGCTGTCGTGGTGGTGCGCCGCTGTTGTCATCTTGACCAGAGGCTAGGCCGGGCCGCATGCTCTGGCGATGTCGAAACGGGAATGACGATCATGCCCCTGGGGAATGATCCGGATCTGACGCTGCGCGACCTGCGCCTGCTGCAGGCGATGCTGAGCCTGGGGTCGCTGACACGGGCGGCGGCCGCCCTCGACACCACCCAGCCGACGCTGAGCAAGGCGCTGGCGCGGCTGCGCGCCCATTTCGACGATCCGCTGCTGGTGCGTGACGGCCAGGCGATGCGCCCGACGCCCAAGGGCGCCGCGCTGCAGGCGCCGCTGCGCGATCTCCTCAGCGCCGCCGACAGTCTTGCGGCGCCGGCGACGCTGCCGTTCGAGCCGCGCGCGTCGCACCGCCGCTTCCGCCTGCTGCTGAGCGATGTCGGCATGATCCGATTCCTGCCGGCGCTGACCGCGCACCTCGCCGACGCCGGCCCGCGCCTGCAGCTCGAGGCGCTGCCGCTCGACGGCAGCCACATGGAGGCGCGGCTCGCCAGCGGCGACGCCGACCTCGCGCTCGGCGCCTATGCGAGGGCCCCCGGCGACCTGCGGCGGCAACTGCTCTACACCGACGGCTATCTCGCCGTGGTGCGCAGTGATCATCCGCGCCGCACGCGGCTGCCGCGCCTCGCCGACTTCCGCGCCGCGCGCCACATCCTTGTCACCGCCTCCGACACCGGCCACACCGCCCACGCCATGGCGCAGCAGGCGATCGAGACCGCGATCGCGCCCGATCATGTGCTGCTGCGGCTGCCAAGCTTCGTCGCCGCGGCGGTCGCGGCCGCCGACAGCGACGGCGTTGCCACCCTGCCCGCCAATCTCGCCGAGGCCATCGGCCCGCGGCTTGGCCTCGTGAGCTTCCGCCCTCCTCTCGCCATGCCGCCAATCGCGGTAGCGCAATACTGGCACGAACGCTACCACCGCGACGCCGGCCATCGCTGGCTGCGGCAAGCGTGCGTCACACTGTTCGGCCGCAACGCGCGGCAATGATGATGACAATCAGCAGCCGCGACTGACGCGACAAAGCGCACGCTCGACAAGCGTAGCGCGCTGTGATGATGTCATGAGCATTGGCTCACAGCCCTATTTTTCACAAGATGATGTTTCGCACTCTTGTCATCACGCTGCTTTTAACGGCCGCTCTTTCACCGGCGCAGGCACAGGCCGATAAAGCGCCTCTCTCAGATGAGATCGCAAGAAAAGCGGTCTCGCATATCACGCGGTTCATCCACTATCCGCCCGACGCGCAGGGAGCCTTAGGGACCGTAGTCGTGATATTCCGGCTGGATGAGGAAGGACGCCTCACCAGAAGCTCCGTCCTCACAGGATCATGTTTCGATGTGCTTGATCGCGAGGTTCTCGCTGCGCTGGGGCGCGCATCTCCTTTTCCGGCCGACATTCCCAGAAATGCGTCCTATACGCTTCCCGTGGTCTTCCTAAAGACGAAAGCATCCGCACACGAAGTCGATCCACGGCTGGATTGCGCGACGCCGCAGCAGAAAGACCGCGAGCGCGATCGCGCGCTCGGATTGCATCCGCCGGAGTGATGACGCTGCAGCTGCTTTCATATCTCACGATTGCCGTCCTGCTGGCTTCCGCCGCGCGGGCGGAGGATGTTCTGACCAAGACGGATCTGCCGCTGCCACCGCCGCTCGAACTCGGCTCGCCTCGGGACAAAGCCGAGGCGCCTCGCAACAATGCAGCGGCGGCGGTGGTCGCGGCGGTGGTCGCGCACATCGATCGCTTCAAGCAGTATCCGGCGGACGCCCAGGGCGCCACCGGGACCGTGATCGTCGGCTTCCGGCTGGATGCAAGCGGACGACTGCTGGAAAGCTCCGTCGTCACACCAACCTGCTCCGACGCCCTGAACAAGGCCGCGCTGGCAACGATCCGGCGGGCGGCTCCTTTTCCTCCCGCCGCGTCTTATGCAGACGAGTACACGTTACCAATCGTTTTCTTGACGAGAGCGGGGGAGACGATGCCGGCAGGCTGTCTCTCGCCCGCCGACAAAACCAGGCATCTGGAACGTAAGCTCGGTCTCCACCCACCGTCCTGACACGTCTCCCCTGATCTTGAGACTTCAGCAGCGTAATCCTCACGCCACCGCGCGTGACGCCGGCATGCGTGCGGCGACGCTGCGGATCAGCGCTTCGCAGCGCTCCGGCGCGGTGATCGGCAGCATGTGGCCGTGGGCGTCGAGCACCGTCAGGTCGAGCGCCGGGCAGGTGCGCTTCATCGCCTCGCCCTGGGCGCGGTAGTCGAGGATGCGGTCGCCCTTGGCGTACAGCATGGCCATCGGCAGGGTCAGCGCCGTCGCATAACGCGCCATCATCGCCGGCAGGTCGGTGTTGACGGCGATCAGGTCGCTCGAGGTGTTGTAGAAGCTCTTCGGCCGCAGCCCCAGCAGGCCGCCGCCGCGCGTCGCGTAGTCGGCCGGCGCGGCGTCCGGGCCGAACACCACCGCAAGCGTCGCCTGCGCGCGGCGGATCGACAGCGGCACCGCCAGGGTCGCAGCGATGATCCGCCGCACCAGCGGCGAGGGCACCACGAGGCCGCGGAACGGCTCGGGCACCTCGTCCTGGGCGTGGGTCAGCGGCGCGATCAGCGCCAGCGCGCCGGCGCAGTCGGGATGGCCCAGCGCAATCGCCAGCGACAGCGCGCCGCCGAGCGAGTGGCCGACCAGCAGCGGCTTGTCGAGCTTGAGCGCGCGGATGAAGGTCGCCAGCGTCCTGGCCTGCGCGCCGAGGGTCGCGGAGGCGTCCGCCGGCCGCTCCGAATATCCCGAGCCGGGACGATCCACCGCGATGACGCGATAGTCGGCGGCGAGGCGGTCGATCAGCGCATAGCGGTAGTTGAACAGCGTGCCGCCGAGGCCGTGGATCATCACCAGCGGCGGCTTGTCGCCGCCGGTGTCGACATAGTGCAGGCGGCAGCCGTCGACATCGATGAAGCGGCCGGGCGGCGGCAGCGCCGCCTCGACCTTGCGCGCGGTGCTGGCGGAAAAGAAAACGAGGCCCGCCACCACCAGGGCGAGGATGACAAGCAGGACGAGGATCACGGTCATGAGCGCACCAGCAGTTTTTGCAGCGTGTTCCAGTACGACACCGGAGCGAGCCGCTCCAGCAGCGCGATGAACTTGGCGTCGTTGCCGACCAGCACGCGCGCCGCGCGGCGCTCGACGCCGCTGACGATGATCTCGCCGGCGCGTTCCGGCGGCAGGGTCAGCATGCGCCTGGCGCGGGCGAGCCCCTGCTCGATCTCCTCGTTGGTGGCGTCGGCCGCATGGCGGGCGCTGTCGGCGATGCCGGTGGCGACGCCGCCGGGATGCACCACGGTGACGCCGACATTGCTGCCGGCGAACTCATGGCGCAACGCGTTGGAGAAGCCGCGCACCGCGAACTTGCTGGCGGAATAAGCCGCCTGCCCCGGCGGCGAGATGATGCCGTAGATGCTGGAGACGTTGACGAGGCGCGCGTCGGAGCTCGCTTTCAGCAGCGGCAGGAAAGCGCGGCTGAGACGCACCACCGCCCAGAAATTGATCTCGAACAGCCACTCGAAGTTCTCCTCGGAGACGCGCTCGAAGGTGCCGCCGAGCGCGACGCCGGCGTTGTTGAACAGGAGATCGACGCCGGGATGCTGCGCGCTGACCTGCTGCGGCAGCGCCGCGGTGGCATCGCGGTCGGCGACGTCGAGCTTGTGGCGGCTGATGCGCAGCTTCCTGTTGCCGAGCGCGGTGAGCTGCGCCACGGTCTCGGCGAGGCCGGCCTCGCTGATGTCGGCAAGCGCGAGATGGCAGCCGCGCTGCGCCAGCGCCAGCGCGATGCCGCGCCCGATGCCGCTGCCGGCGCCCGTGATCACCGCCGTGCGGTCGGCAAGGTTCATGCGGCTGGCCATGGGGAAGATGCCTTTCTGAGTATCACGGGAGATCTTGATCGTAAGGCGGAGCGGTCGTCCAGTCTCTGCCTCATCCTGAGGAGCCCGCCAACGGGTCCGCGCAAAGTGCGGCCCGATGACAAGCTCCGCGGGCGTCTCGAAGGAGGAATGTGGGGCACGACCTTGGCCTCATGGTTCGAGACGCGCGGCGAGCGCCGCGCTCCTCACCATGAGGAGTGGTTGCGGCGGGAGACCGACCACCCCGGGCATGACGGTGAAAATGATCACGCCTGCTTCGCCAGCGGCCGGGCGGCCGCCTGCGGCGCTTTCGAGAACACCAGCGTGCCGTCGTCGATCTTGCCGAAGCGCAGCGCCAAAAGATCCTTGGCGTAGTTCTGGTAGAGCTTCCACGGCACCTGCGCGCCCTGCTTCGGCAGATGCGCCTGCGCGCGCTGGATATAACCGGAGGCGAGCGGCGGGGTCGCGTCCTCGGCCATCGCCGGATCGCGCCGCGGCGTGCAGTAGGCGTAGCCGCCGCGGTCCATGCGGTTGAGGATGCGGCAGAGATATTCGGCGGTGAGGTCGGCCTTCAGCGTCCACGACGCGTTGGTGTAGCCGAAGGTCGAGGCGAAGTTCGGCACGTCGCTGAACATCATGCCCTTGTAACTCAGCGACTGGCCGGGATCGAACACCTTGCCGTCGACCACGATGTCGGCGTTGCCCATCAGCTTCATGTTGAGGCCGGTGGCGGTGACGATGATGTCCGCCGGCAGTTCCTCGCCGGATTTCAGCTTGATGCCGGTCGCGGTGAAGGTGGCGATCTCGTCGGTAACGACGGATGCGCGCTTGTCGCGGATCGCCTTGAACATGTCGCCGTCGGGCACGAGGCACAACCGCTGGTCCCATGGATTGTAGCGCGGCGTGAAATGCTTCTCGATATCGACATCCGGGCCGAGCTCCTGCCTGGCGAGGGCGATGATGCCCTTCTTGGCCTGCTCGGGCTTGCGCCGCGCGATGTTGTAGAAATACATCTGCAGCAGAATGTTCTTCCAGCGCGCAAGGCCATGCGCCAGCCGCTCGGGCAGCTTGGCATACAGCCAGTTGGCGATCGGGTCCTTCGCCGGCCGCGACACGATGTAGGTCGGCGAGCGCTGCAGCATGGTGACATGCGCGGCACGCTCGGCCATCGCCGGCACCAGCGTCACCGCGGTGGCGCCGCTGCCGATCACCACCACGCGCTTGCCGTCGTAGTTGAAATCCTTCGGCCAGGCCTGCGGATGGACGATGGTGCCCTTGAAGCTGTCCATGCCCGGCCAGCCCGGCATGTAGCCGCCGGTGTAGTCGTAATAGCCGCTGCACATCTGCAGGAAGCCGCAGGTCAGCGTCGTCGGCCCCTCCGGCGTCGTCAGGTCGACCGTCCAGCGTGCCTCGGCCGACGACCAGGCGGCGCGCGTCACGCGGTGCTTGAACCGGATCTTCTTGTCGAGGCCGTATTCCGCCGCGGTCTCCTTGAGATAGGCGAGGATCGAGGGGCCGTCGGCGATCGACTTCTCGCCGCGCCAGGGGCGGAAGCGAAAGCCGAGCGTGTGCATGTCCGAGTCGGAGCGGATGCCGGGATAACGGAACAGGTCCCAGGTGCCGCCGATGGCGTCGCGCGCCTCGAGGATGAGGAAGCTCTTGGTCGGGCAATCACGCTGCAGGTGATAACCGACCCCGATGCCGGAGATGCCGGCGCCGACCACCAGCACGTCGTAATGCACGGGCTCGGCGCGCCGCGCCGCCGGATCGATGGCACGGGGCTCCAATGTCACCACCTCCGCAGATGGCTGCCGCGCAGCCGCATTGCCCACCGGACCCATCACGTCGCTCCCTTGCTGCCTGCCTGTTCGCCCGGCCACATTTTTTCTGACATGTCTTCTGACATGCGGTATTGTCAGAATTGAACATCTGACAATGCGCCATGTCAAGGCCGGCCGCGGCCCCTTTGTTCGGGAACATGGCGCCGGGAACGCGATGGGCATGGCGACGACGGCACGGGCGCGACACTACGCAGGGGTTTCCGCCGAGGAACGGCAGCGCGAGCGGCGCGACCGGCTGATCGAGGCGGCGATCGCGCTCTACGGCTCGCAGGGCTACCCCACCACCGTCAAGGCGGTGTGCGAGACCGCCGGCCTCACCGAGCGCTACTTCTACGAATCCTTCGCCAACAGCGAGGCGCTGTTGATCGCCGCGTTCGACGCCGTGTCGCACCGCGTGATCGACCACCTCGACACCATCCGCCGCGAGCACGACGGCACGGCTGAGGAACGCGGCCGCGCGGTGCTGCGCGGCTACTACCAGATCCTCAAGGACGATCCGAGCGGCGCGCGTCTCTTCGTGATCGAGATCGCCCGCGTCGGACCGGCGGTGGATGAAGTGTGGGCCGAGCTGCTGCGCGCGTTCGGCGAACTGCTGTCGCGGACCTTCGCGCCTGATGCCGACGCCCGCCTCAAGGGCACCGCGCTGACGCGTGCCGGCGCCGTCGGCGCCATGGTGCAGATCGCCAAGAGCTGGATCCGCAGCGGCTACGCCGACAGCGTCGACACCGTCGCCGCCAGTGCCCAGCGGCTATGCCGTGTGCTGGCGGAGGATGGTCGGTAGGATTTCGCCCCCGGGATCAGCGCCCCTTCCCCCTCATGCTGAGGAGCCCGCGCCGCGGGCGTCTCGAAGGATGAGGCCGAGACGCATCACAGGATCACGCGGCACCGCCCGGGCCTCATGGTTCGAGACGCGCGGCGCAAGACCGGCATGGTCCGATCGAACAACCTCGGCGCCGCGCTCCTCACCATGAGGAGAGAAACCATTGCCCCCATGAGTGCAGCGACATGCGGGGCATGACGCGTCACTCGCACACCCGCTGCCATTCATATCGCCCGGTGTTCGGGTTCTGCACCTGGCGCTGGCTGCAGCTGGAGGCGCCGAGCGGCGGGATCCGGGGCATGTCGATCGGCGCGACCGACGGCGGCACGATTCCGCACACGGTCGGCATGCACACGGGCGGGATGTCGATGGTGTTGTTGCACAGCGGCTGCATCTGACCATCGACACAGCGGCACACGCACGCCGCGTCGGCCGGCACGATCAGCGCCAGCATCATCCCGATCGCCCCCACCAGCCGCATGCGCTTCTGCTCCACGTTCCAGCGGCACTCAACTCCGGCGCGTGCGGCGCTGTCAATGCAGGAGCGGCGCCGCCGCCCGTGACCACCGCATGGCGGAACCGGCGGTCGCCACGGCCGGAGCGATTCGGACATTTTTAATCAATTGAGCGCCAAGCTTCTCGCCTCGCGATGGGAGAGTGACATGCGTGCCTCGCTTCTTTGGCGCCGCGCCGGATCGCACCACGACGCCGACACCTTCGACGCTGCGAACCTCGACAACTGGAGCCTGCGGTTTCTCAGCCTTGCCGTGTCCGGCATCGCCGTGCTGAGCGCCGCCCTGCTCGCCGCGATGTTCGCCTGAGGGGCGCTCCCCGGTCGGTGGACAGGGGCGCACGCGGCGCTTCCGGCCGCGACCGCGCTTGCCTATAGTGCCGCGATGACGACAGCCAACGACCTCAAGCCTTTCGCCCGCTACACCCTTGCAGACGCCCATCTGCCCGACCTGCCCGGCCACTATGCCGGCAAGGTCCGGGAGAACTACGACCTGCCCGACGGCCGGCGCATCCTGATCGCCAGCGACCGCATCAGCGCGTTCGACGTCAACCTCGCCGTGATCCCGCTCAAGGGCCAGGTGCTGACGGGCGTGGCGCGCTACTGGTTCGACCAGACCCGCGACATCGTTGCCAATCACGTCGTCGCCTATCCCGATCCCAACGTGCTGGTCGGCCGGCGGCTGTCGATGATGCCGGTGGAGATCGTGGTGCGCGACTACCTCGCCGGCACCACCTCGACCTCGATCCTGCAGATGTACCGCAAGGGCGAGCGCACCATGTACGGCCACGCCTTTCCCGACGGGCTGCGTGACAACGAGAAGCTGCCGGCGACCATCATCACCCCGACCACCAAGGCCGCCCATGGCGACCACGACGCCCCGCTCAGCGGCGCGGAGGTGGTGTCGCGCGGCCTGCTGACGCAGGCGCAATGGGACGAAGTGTCGGCCGTGGCGCTGAAGCTGTTCGCGCGCGGCCGCGACATCGCAGCCAGGCGCGGCCTGATCCTGGTCGACACCAAGTACGAGTTCGGCTTCGACGAGAATGGCGCCCTCGTGCTCGCCGACGAGATCCACACCCCGGATTCCAGCCGCTACTGGCTGGCGGAGAACTATGGCATCAAGTTCGCCGCCGGCGCGCCGCCCGACACCTTCGACAAGGATTTCGTGCGCCGCTGGGTCGCCGCGCGCTGCGATCCCTACAAGGATCCGATCCCGCCGATTCCCGAAGAGGTGATTCTCGCGGCGGCGGCGATCTATGTCAGCGCCTATGAGCGCATCACCGGCAGCGCCTTCCCGCTGCCCGATCCGTCGGAAGCCCCGCTCGCGCGCATCAGGCGCAACGTCGCGGCGTATCTCGGACACAAGGCGTAGGCGCACCGCGGCTCCGCCTGATTCGCAGGCGGCATTTTCCTGCGCCGCCACGAATCACAGCGAGTCTGCAGGTTCCCGCACACGCGACAATGGCTGGACGGCGCGTTAACCATTGGTTAACCACGTCACCATAGCGTCATACGGACGTACGTTCGAGTTCGTGGTGGTGCTTTGGACAGGGAACTGAAATGAAGCTTGAAGACGACGCGTTGAAGCTGCTGCAGTCGATGAAGCGTACCGATGGCCGCAAATACACCGCAGGCCACATCAACCGGACCCGCTACGAGCGCCTCGAACAGGCCGGCCTGATCAAGGGCACCCCGACCAACGTCAATGACGTGATCTACACCCTGCTGCCAGCCGCCGAGGAGCATCTCGCGGCGAACTGAGCGCTGCGGCGGCCGCGCGCCGCCGTCGACCTCGCGACATCGCAAAAGCCCGGCTCGTGCCGGGCTTTTTGCTTTTGGACGACGCCTGCCGCGATGCGTGTATTTGTTTCGCGGCGAATCACCATGACTCCCTCACGCACATGCTCGGGAACAACGCCAGCAGCATGGCTGAGCTGCAGCGCCGCGTTCCATGAGGACAACGAATTGACGCGTTTGCAGCGCATACCGACACTCCATGCTGCAAGCGGGAGTGCGCGACGATGACAGATCAGCCGGGCGAGATGGCGCCGGAAACGCGGCAGCTGATCGGCGACGTCTCCGAGCGCGAGCTGGTGCGCCGTCATGTCGAGCGCGCGCGGGCATTCCAGCACCGCCAGCTCCGGGAACAGGACGAACGTTGCCGCGCGCAGATGGCCGAGATCAAGGCGCAGGTCGCAGCCTTCCAGCAGCAGTTTCCGCCGGCGAGACATTGACCGCCATCGGCACGGACCGAGCCGCTCGGCATCAAATTCTCTAGCGCGTGGCAGCCCTGTCTTGCCGCGCCCCGAGACTTCAGCACCCGGGGGATGGCGTGGCGCGACCGCAAGCCGCCGCCCCTTGCCAGCGACTACTGCCCCAGTTCCTCGGCGAGCCGCCGCTCGACGAACGCGCGCTCCAGATCGGTCAATTGCGTCTTGAGCAGCCTGCGGTAGCGCCGCACGTTGTCGTCGCGCGTCCACGGCCGGCCGGCCCCAAGCGCGATGCGCATCGGCCGGCGCGGCTTCGCGGCGCCGGACCTGCTGCCGGCGCGCCGCGGCTTCTCGACGGCAATGCCGTCGAGGTCGCCAAGGCGCGGCGGCCGCAATGCCATGCCGCCCCGCGGCGGCGGGTCGTCGTCATCGAGGCGCTTCAGTGCCGACAGGATGTCGGCGAGGCGAAGGTCGCGCGCCATGCCGGGAATTTTCCGTAAGGCCGGGTTCGACTCGACGGCATACATGTCGGACGCCCACGACGACAGGATCACCCGCTTTTCGTCCATCGACAGCTCGCCGTCCTGCAGCACGTCGTCAGGCGAGGCATAGTGAAAAACCGGATGGAAGGCTGGCCCGGCGTTGCCAGAGAATCTATCAGCCTTGCTCATGCTATGTCTCCTCTTCTGCTCCTTTCAATGAGACGGATCGATGAGCGCGGGCCGACCACGACGGCGGATGCCCTCGCGGCGGCCTGCGGCCGCGCGGACCTCGCACGGTCCGCGCGCAACCAGGGGAAGTGTGACGCGGCGGCTCAGGCCGCCTTTTGCGCAATCTGCATGGCGCTGCCATTGATCGCGATCCGGCGCGGCTTCATGGCCTCCGGAATCTCGCGGACGAGGTCAACGCGCAGCAATCCGCTGTCGAACGTCGCAGCCGTCACCTGGACGTAGTCCGCAAGATTGAACTGCCGCTTGAACGGCCGCGCCGAGATGCCCTGATAGAGGTACTCGCACTGCTCCTTGTCGTTCTTGCGGCCCTCCACCGTGAGCACGTTCTGCTCGGCCGTCACGGCGATCTCGTCAGGCCCGAAGCCGGCGAGCGCGAGCGAGATCCGATAGCGATCCTCGCCGAGCCGCTCGATGTTATAGGGCGGATAGTTGTCGTCGGCGCGGTGCTGGGTTTCGTCGAGCATGTTGAAGAGGCGGTCGAAGCCGATGGTCGAGCGCCAGAGAGGATGGAGATCGTAGGTCCTCATAGCCAAGTTCTCCTGAGAGCAAGCTGGATACGAAGGGGCGTCGGCATCGCTGCAAGGCATCACGGCAATGCATCGATGAGACGCCGGTTCAGTCGCCGGACCCGAGTTGGCGTCCGACACCGCCGTCGGCGGCGAAAAGCGATTTAGAACAGCGCCTCGGCATTTCAAGACCGCCGCCCTCAAAAAATTGCAGCCGCGGGCGATCTCGTGTCGCGGCATCCGGACGGCCCCGGCGCGGGCGGCTTTCCTGCCGGGCAGGAATTGGAACAAATAGAGAACATGCACCTCCCCGCCTTGTAACCGCCCGGACAAGAACAAGATCTTTAACAAAGCTCCGGTTTGCTACGGGAAGACCGACGGGGGTCGCGTAGGGCGGAGGACATCACCATGCCCAGAACCAGCGAGGTTCTGCCGAGAGCGGAAGAGATCTGGAACCTGAACGACGAGGCGCCGACGAAAGCCGGCGACAAGACGCCGGACAGAACGGCCGAGAAGGCCGCGGCCAGGCCGTCCGACAAATCCGCCAAAGCCGAATCAAGCAGAGCTGAATCAAACAAGGCTGCCCCCATCGGCGAGCGCGGCGACGACGACCGCAGCCCTTCGATCGCGCCGAAGACCTGAGCCGCGCGCCGGACGCGGCGGCGTCAGCGCCGGCGGGTGCGCTTGGGAAAAAGCTTGTCGCGAATGAAGCGCGAGGTCGGGGTCAGGCGAATGCCGCGCGGCTTGCGCCAGATCGCCCGGTCGATCTCCCGCTTGTCGCCGATCACGAGATGGCCGGTGGCCTTGGTGGCGACGAAGATGGCATCGCTCATCTTGCGCCCGGAGCGGCGGTTGCGCTCCGTCACTTCCTTCCACAGCTTGAGCCGGCCGAGCTTCAGCTTCGGCAGCTCTTCCTTGATCTCGCGGCGCAGGCAGGCCTTCTCGCTCTCGTCGGCCCGCCGCCGGCCGCCGGGAAACATCCAGAGACGATCGCGCCGGCGCCGCACCAGCAGCACCCGCCCCCGCTTCGCCACCACCAGTTTCGACGACTTCACCATTTTCAGACTGCAACCGCCATTTCTGCCGCACCGCACGATGAACGCGCCAGCGCGCCATTTTCACCCCTCCCCCGCTACCGCAGGGCCGAGGCGCGGAATCACCCGATATTTTGGCGATTTGCAACCCCGATCGCAATTCTTCAGTGCCCCGCGACAGCAGGTCGCGCTCCGCGCCGCAGGGCCCGGTCCGGGCGGCCAGGTCCACAGCGGCCGGACAGAGCGGCTTGACAGCATGGCGGTTTCCCGCTGCAGGATCGTGACAGCCCCATGTCCGCCACAAACGCCCTCTTAGTCGGCGGCGCGGGGGCCCGCCGGGCGCCCGGCGCCCAGACCTTTCAGCATGCGGGGACCCATGCGGCGAACTGACATCGATCTCTTGCGTGTGGTGCTGTGCTTCGGGGTGATCCTGGCGCATGCGCTGCTGATCTTCGCCGTGGAGCCACGCTACCACCTCAAGAGCGCCGAGCCGTCGATGATGGCCTCGGCGATTTACGAATTCCTGCGCCCGACGCTGATGACCAGCTGGTTCGTGCTCGCCGGCTGGGCATCGCTGAAGTCGCTGCGCGGCCGCGGGCCGTGGCGCTTCCTGCGCGAGCGCGCGACGCGCCTGCTCGTGCCGCTGATCTTCGGCGTCGTCGTGTTCGGCTCGATGATCAAGTACATCGAGCTCAGCCATGGCCGCGACATCAGCCTCACCGGGCTGCATTACGTCGAGCCGCTGCAGGGCGGCTTCTTCGAATTCTTCCCGCGCAACCTCAAGTTCATCAAGCAGGTGACCTGGTCGCACCTCTACTTCCTGGCCTACCTGTTCCTGATGTCGGTGCTGGTGCTGCCGCTCCTGATGGTGCTGCTGCGCCGGCCGCCGAACCTGCGCGTGCCGCCGACATGGGTGGTGTACCTGCCGGCGCTGCCGATGGCGGCGCTGCTCGCGATCTTCAACGGCTTCTGGCCGTACTTGCCGAACCTGATCCAGGACTGGACCAACTTCGCCTACTTCACGCTGTGCGTCGCCATCGGCGCCGGCATCGCGGCGTGGCCCGGCTTCGAGGTCGGGATGAAGACCGAGGCGCCGCGCCTCGCACTGCTGATGGTCGCCGCCTTCGCCGGCGTGATGATCTGTGGGGAGTCGACCCTGGGCCGCGTGTTCATCGGCATCCTCAGCTGGGCCGCGGTCGGCGCCGCCCTCGGCGGCTTCGCCCGCCTCGCCCCGCCGGAGCATCCGGCGGTGACCTACATCAACGAGGCGATGCTGCCGATCTACATCGTGCACCACGCGCCGCTGCTCGCCATCGGCGCGCTGCTGCTGCCGCTGGCGCTGCCGGTGTGGCTCGCCGTGACGCTGATCACGCTGTCGTCGACGGCACTCTCGCTCGCCGTCTACCACTGGCTGATCCGCCCCTGGCCGCCGATGCGCTGGCTGATGGGCATGACCCCGACCCTGCCCGCCGCGGCGCCCAAGGCCGTGCCTGCTGCGGCGGGGTCGTAAAGCGCGCGCGCTACTTTCACGACTGTCCCCCGGGTAAGCGAAGCGACACCCGGGATCGCGGCACCGCCTCTCCCGCATGTCGCTGCACTCATGCGGGCTACGGATCACACACCGCTATCGCCTCTGCGCCAGTATCTCTCCTCATCCTGAGGAGCGGCGTAGCCGCGTCTCGAAGGATGAGGCCCTCCGCATCATCACCGCAACGTTTCGGCCTCATGGTTCGAGATGCTCGGCGTCGCCGCGCTCCTCACCATGAGGGGTGGGCGCACGCTTCGACTTCGGCCTGTCGCCCGCTGAGCGGAGCGACACCCGGGATTCGCGGCGCGGCCCGCCCCGTCAAGGGTTGTTGGCGCCGAGATAGTCGCGCTTGCCGACGGCGACGCCATTGTGACGCAGAATGCCGTGGGCGGTGGCGAGGTGGAAGAAGAAGTTCGGCAGCACGAACGCCACGAGATGGCCTGCGCCCGGCATGGTCGGCAGCGCGCGGAACTCGATGACGCGCTCGGCACTGCCTTCGAACTGCGCCCGCGCCACGCCATCGATGAAGGCGATGGTCTTCGCGAGGCGCTCCTTGAGCTCGGCGACCGTGGTCTCGGTGTCGGGAAAGCTCGGCGCCTCGATGCCGGTGAGGCGCGCGACGCCGCCCTTGGCGGTGTCGCTGGCGCGCTGCACCTGGCCGGTGAACGGCAGCATGTCCGGCGCAAGGCGCGCGTTGAGCAGCACGGCGACATCGAACTTGCGCTCGTCGGCCGACGCCTGCGCGCGGTCGAGATAGAACGACAGCGTGCGCAGCCCGCGCTGCAGCGTCGGGACGGTGAGATCGTAGATGGACAGCGACATGGGGGTTTCCTGCTCCTTGGGCCGGCGCAAGACCGGCTGTTGCTGTGCAATCGCGATGCGCTGAATGCACGATCCGAACGCTGCGGCGCCGCCGGATGCAAGCGCATGTAGGTGCATGCCGGCCACAGCGCCAGAGGCGCGTGGCCAGAGTTTCGATCAGCCGTGGGGCCGCGGCGGCGCGCCGGCGCCGGGCCGCAGTAGCGCCGTCATCATGGCGTCACGCTCGGCGATGAGGTCGGCAAGACGGCGGCGCATGCGCAGCAGCAGCGTCGCCGCACCGGTGCAGTCGAGATCGCAGGCGATCAGGGTCTGCATTTCCGCCTGCTGCAGGCGGATGTCATGGCGCAGGCGGGCGATGTCGCGCCGGCGCGACGAGATCTGCCGCTCGGTGACCGGCCCGCTCAACACCACGGGTCGCGGCGTACTGCCGCCGTGGCCTCCGTCCATGCCAGCCTCCTTCGTCCGCGCCATCATGGGTTGAAAAAGTTAACCGAACTTAAGAACAAAGATAGAACATTAGCAAGATTTATGTACGATGTGGTCTCAACTGATTCACACCACAGGTGGACCCATGGGCGCACTTAAACAAGATGTTGTATGCCTGAAGCGTATCAGCCTCTATTGCGGGGAGCTCGAGCGGCTGCATGCCTGGAGCGGCGCCGATGAGGACATCGACCGCGAGTTCAACCGCGTCTGCCAGACCATCTGGGGCTACACGCTCGACGATTTCGACGACGACGACCTCGTCGCCGCCGACCACAAATGGCTCGACAAGCTGACGCCGAAGAGGGCCTACGTGTTCGCGCTCAAGCACGGCTACGACCTCGGCGACTACGAGGACATGGTGTCCGACTGGTGGGGCTTTGTGTGGATGATCCTCGCCGAGACGCGCGGACTGCTCACCCCCGAGCGCCGCGCGCTCGCCTGGAAGAGGCACGACGAGCGCCTGCTGGCCAACGGCGTCGCCGCGGTGCTGCGCGCGAGCTGAGGGGTGTGGGTCAGCCGCTGTCGGCAGCTGTCAGGATCGCACCGCGCTCACTCCATACTCAGCGTCATTGCCGGACTCGATCCGGCAATCCAGCTGGCTCACCACACGATGAGCGTCCGCGAGCTGGATCACCGGGTCACGGCGCTGACGCGCCGGCCCGGTGATGACGGAGAGAAAAACGATGCGCTCTCAGCTGCGGCAACGCTTCAGGCGCGACAGCACTGCCCCTCATCCTGAGGAGCGGCGAAGCCGCGTCTCGAAGGATGAGGCCCCATCGCATCGTCGCCGCGATGCCTCGGCCTCATGGTTCGAGACGCGCGGCACTGCCGCGCTCCTCGCCATGAGGATGAACACAGCGCGCATCCGTGGCGCCCGCTGCGTCAGGCGCGCACCGCGCCCGCTCCACATTCAGCGTCATTGCCGGACTCGATCCGGCAATCCAGCTGGCTCACCACACGACGAGCGTCCGCGAGCTGGATCACCGGGTCACGGCGCTGACGCGCCGGCCCGGTGATGACGGAGAGAAAAACGATGCGCTCTCAGCGCGGCAACGCTTCAGGCGCGACAGCACTGCCCCTCATCCTGAGGAGCGGCGAAGCCGCGTCTCGAAGGATGAGGCCCTATCGCATCGTCGCCGCAACGCCACGGCCTCATGGTTCGAGACGCGCGGCGTTGCTGCGCTCCTCACCATGAGGGTTTACGTGACGCGTGACACGGTCGATCGACTGCCCCGCGTATCACCACGCGCGCGACGAACTACCCCTTGCTCGGATCGATCAGGAATTTCTCGCCGGTCGCGCGCTTGTTGTAGACGGCGATGTTGTTGAGATCGAGCGCCTCCTGCAGCGACACCACGCGGGTGTAGTGGCTGGCGAACGTCGTCTTCAATTCCGCCAGCACCCGCGCGCGCAGCCGCGCGCCGACCTCCGGCCCTGCCTTCATCAGGAACGGAAACAGCAGCCAGCCGCCGACGCCCCACGCCATGCCGAAGCCGCGCGACAGTTCGATCGGCCCGGTGTCGAGGCTGCCATAGACATAGACCTGCTTGTGCACGCTCGAGCCATAACGGCTGTAGCCCTTGGCGCGGGCGTTGATCGCCGCCTCCATGGCGTTGAGGATCTGGCCGGCGAGCTTGCCGCCGCCGATGGCGTCGAAGGCGATGGTGGCGCCGGTCTCGGTCAGCGCCTGCGTCAGGTCGGCGATGAAGGTCGGCGCCGTGGAGTTCACCACATGGGTGGCGCCGAGGTCGCGCAGGATCTTCTCCTGCCCGGCGCTGCGCACGATGTTGACAAGGCCGATGCCGTCCTGGAGGCAAATGCGGTTGAGCATCTGGCCGAGGTTGGATGCAGCAGCAGTGTGCACGAGCGCAGTGAGGCCTTCGCTGCGCATCGTTTCGGTCATGCCGAGCGACGTCAGCGGATTGACGAAGCACGACGCGCCATCGGCCGCGCTCGCGCCCGCCGGCAGCGGCAGGCAGTCGGACGCCTTGATGACGCGGTACTGCGCGTACATCGCGCCGCCGATCATCGCCACGAGCTTGCCCTTGAGCGCCTGCGCCGCCGCGCTGCTGCCCGCCGCGATCACCGTGCCGGCGCCCTCGTTGCCGACCGGCATCGCCTCGCCGAGCCGCGCGGCGAGCCCCGCCAGTGCCGCCTGCGGCACCTTGGCGCGCACCACGACATCGTCGCCGCTGCCGGAGGTCGTGAAGCTGGCCGGGTCCGCCGGACCGATCAGCAGGCCGAGATCGGAGGGATTGATCGGCGTCGCTTCGACACGCACCACCACCTCGTCGGCGGCGGGCTCGGGAATGGCGACGCGCGCCAGTGAAATCTGAAGCTCTCCCTGCGCCGTGATCAACGAGCGCAATTGCAGTCCGGTCGTGTCAGCCACCTCGACGCCTCCCCTGTCGGCCGCATGGCGCGGCGCGTCCTGTCGCGCATCATGCGCCGGCTCCGGGGATTTGGGACCGCGCAGCCGCCGATGCAAGCCAGTCCCCCTGCCGTTTTCGCCCGAAAATGCGGGACACCTGGCGGCCGGGCGGAACAATTTTCCGCGCCACGAATTGATGTCCGCGCTTCACTGGCGTCGCTTTCGGCCCTCACGTCGCAGCGGTGCATGCCATGCTGACCTCGACGCGGTTGTCCTCGCCTTGCCTTGTGTCCCGCCTTGTGTCCTGCGCGCTCGCGGCGGCGCTGGCCACGGCACTGCTGGCATGGCCGGCCGACGCCGCCTGGCGCGGCGGGCCTGGCGGCGGCTTTCACGGCGGTGGCGGAGGTTTCCATGGCGGTGGCTTCCATGGCGGCGGCATGCCGCATGGCAGCGGCTTTCATCCCGGCGGCGGATTCCATCCGGGCATCGCCCACTTCGGTGGCCCGCACGGCGTGCAGCATGTCGGCACCGCCGGCGTCGGCGGCCCGCACAGCTTCGCCATTCGCAGCGTCCACGCCCCGCGCGGCGTCAATGCCCCACGCGGCGTCTATGGCCGGCGTTTCTATGCCGGCCGCGCCGCCCATGCCCGTGCCGGCGGCAGCCGCGCCGCGATGCTCAATATCCGCGCGGCGCATATGCGCTGGAGCGCCGCCTCGGTGCATGGCGCGCTACAGGCGCGGCCAATCCACCACGCGCTGCACAGCGGTGGCGCGCTGCGCGATCCGCGCACCCGCGCCATGATCGCCGCCTCGCTCGCCACCGCCGCCTGGCATCACGGCGGCCATGGCTGGTGGCGCCATCGCAATGGCGGCTATGGCTGGATCGGCCCGCTGTTCTGGCCATTCGCCTATGACGACATCTACGACTACGCGCTGTGGGGTGGCGTCTACGACGATTCCTTCTGGGGCTATGGCTATCCCGACCTCTATGCCGGCCTGTTCGCTCCCTACGCCTATGACGACCTCACCGGCTATGCCGCCTATCTGCCGCACGCGCGCCGCGCGCCGGGCAGCACCGACCCTGCCGCCGCCGACGACCAGGCCAGCCTCTCGCGCCTGTGCGGCGAGGACAGCAGCGACATCGCTGGCCTGCCGATCGAGCAGATTCGCGGCGCGCTGCAGCCCGACGATGCGCAGGGCACCGCGCTCGATGCCCTCGCCGCCGCCTCCGCACAGGCCGCGCAGGGCCTGAAGGCCGCCTGCCCCGCCGACATTGCGCTGACTGCGCCACAGCGCCTCGCCATCATGCAGCAGCGCATCGCAGCGATGATCGCCGCGGTCAGGACCGTGCAGCCGCCGCTCGCCGCGTTCTACGGCAAGCTCAGCGACGAGCAGAAGGCGAAATTGAACGGGCTTGCCGCGGCGAGCGAACGCCTCGCCGCGCGGCGCGCGCCGACGACCGTGGGCTCGACCGGTTCGGCCGCGCCGAAGGTCTGCGCCGCGGCCACGCCCGAGGCCGGCCTCACCGCCTGGCCGGGCGCCGCGATCGAGGCGACGGTCAAGCCGACGGAGGCGCAGCGCCGGGGGTTCGAGGCGCTGCAGGCCGCCACCGCGCAGGCCGCCGATCTGCTGCGGGCCGCCGCCTGCGCCGACGACACCGCGGTGACGCCGCCCGCGCGTCTTGCCACGATCGGCCGGCGGCTCGACGCCATGCTGCAGGCGGTGACCACGGTGCGCGCGCCGCTCGACGCCGTCTACGCCACGCTCAGTGACGAGCAGAAGGCGAACTTCGACACCATCGGCGACAGCCTCGGCAGCCCCCGCATCATGACGACCGCCAGCCTGCCCGACCAGGCCAGCGAGCCGCACGACGGCGCCCGCCACCGCCACCGCGTGCACCACCCCCGCCACGGCGTGCGCGTCGAGCGCATGCTGCGGCACATGCTCTTCTCGTTCGTGCGCTGACGACACCTCACCTTCGCGCCGGTATCTTCACGCCCATATCCTCGCGCCAATGGCCGTCACCGCGCCGGCCTCTCTCCTCATCCTGAGGAGGCGCCGCAGTCGCCGTCTCGACGGATGAGGCCACGGCGCGACAGCCTCGCAATGCCTCGGCCTCATGATTCGACACGCGCTGTGCACGACCATGACGTGTCGACATCATTGCACCACACGTCACCAGCGATATCCCCGACAGCGCCGGCCTCCACCAAAATGACTCGCGCAATGAAACGCGCGCGATATCGTTTCATTGCGCAATAGAATTCTGCAATTCGCCCATTCGCAGCTTGATCATTCCAGCATCATCAAGCTGACGCTGCCGCATCCGTTCACCGAACCGTCACGAACCTCGGCCGTCATCACGCGCCGCGTTCACAGCGCTGTCATCACGCACTTTTTGTCGCCGACATCGGCAATGCTGAAATCTTTGTTCAGTGTTTGCTTACGACTCGAATGATAGTCGGCGCACGTGGCGGGGGCCGCATTTCAACAACAACCGTTGGTACGATGCACCAAGATCTGCGCCTGACATTTTTTCCGCGTCTGTTGTCCGCGGGCCGCTTTCGTTTCGGCCTGCGCTCGAAAATCGTGACCCTCGGCATCGCCGGGGCGGTGATTGCCGGCGGCATCAGTCTCGCCGGTCTGCATGTCGCCTCGCGCGTGCAGGACGATTCCGCTGAAAGCGTTGCGCTGCGCCTTGCTGTCACACGACTGTCGGAAAGCTATCTCGAGGCCGGCCAGATCGCCGACGAATTCCTGCGAAAGCACGACGACAGCCGCATCAAGACCCATGCCGAGACGCTGGCGCGCGCCGCCGACGATCTCGCCACCATCGAGGCGACGATCGCGCCGCTGCCGGCGGACGATCCGCTCAAGGCCGCGGCGATGCTGCGCCCGGGCATCAACCAGTATGCCGTGCGCTTCCAGAACGTGGTGTCGGCGCAGCGCGTGCTCGGCCTCAAGCCCGAGCAGGGCCTGCTCGGCAAGCTCGGCGCCGCCGCCCGCGCGCTCGAGGCCCGCCTCACGCCGCTCGACGCACCGGCGCTGATGGTCGAGATGCTGGCGATGCGCCGCGACGACAAGGATTTCCTGCTCAGCGGCAACGAGAAGTTCGGCGACACGCTGAAGGCCCATGTCGAGGCGTTCCAGAGCAAGCTCGCCGGTGCCGCGCTGCCCGACGACGTCAAGGCGGACCTGAACAAGCTGGTGCAGGCCTATGACGGCGCGTTCACCGCGGTGCTGGTGTCGCAGGGCTCGCTCACCGAGGAGATCGACGACCTCGCCACCCTTTATGGCCGCAACCGCCCGGCGCTGGTCGCCGCCCTCACCGCCGCCGATGCGCGCTACCAGGCGGCGGAGCGCAGCGCCCAGCAGCTGCGCCAGACCCTGATCTGGACCATCGCGCTCGCCACCGTCGTCACCGGCCTTGCCATCTTCATGGTCGCGAGCCGCGTCGCCGGCGCCATCGCGCGCATGGCGCGCGCCATGCAGCAGCTCGCCGCCGGCGATCTCTCCATCGTGCTGCCGGGCCTCGGCCGTCACGACGAGATCGGCGACATGGCGCAGGCGGTCGAAAGCTTCAAGGCTCATGTCGCCGCGCAGGCGCAGCGTGAGGCCGCCGCCAAGGCCGAGCAGGACCACCGCATCGCCGCGCAGCGGCGCAGCGAGATGCAGATGCTGGCCGACAGCTTCGAGCACACCGTCGGCGACGTCATCGACACCATGTCGCATGCCGCCGACGGCCTCGAAGCCTCCGCCGACACGCTGACCCACAACGCCGATCGCACCCGCGAGCTCTCCGCCACCGTCGCGACGTCCTACAGCCGGGCGGCCGACAACATCCGTTCGGTGGCCGCCGCGACCGAAGAGATGTCGTCGTCGGTCGGCGAGATCGGCCGCCAGGTCGGCGAGTCCACCCGCATCGCCGCCGAGGCGGTGCGCCAGGCCGACCACACCAATGCCCGCATCAGCGAGATGGCACGCGCCGCCGAGCGCATCAGCAATGTCGTGAAGCTGATCTCGACGATCGCGCAGCAGACCAACCTCTTGGCGCTCAACGCCACCATCGAGGCGGCGCGCGCCGGCGACTCCGGGCGCGGCTTCGCCGTGGTCGCCTCCGAGGTCAAGCAGCTCGCCAGCCAGACCGCGACCGCCACCGGCGACATCACCCAGCAGATCACCGCGCTGCAGAGCACGACCCGCGACTCCGTCGCGGCGATCGAGACCATCGGCGGCACCATCGGCCGGATGTCCGACATCGCCACCTCGATCGCCGCCGCCGTGCAGCAGCAGGGCGCGACGACGCAGGAGATCACCCGCAACCTGCAGCAGACCACCGCCGGCACCGCCGACTTCGCCACCAACATCGCCGACGTCACCCGCGGCGCCGGCGAGACCGGCATCGCCTCTGCCCAGCTCCACACCTCGGCGCAGTCGCTGGCACAGCAGAGCCAGCGTCTCAAGACCGAGATGCAGAACTTCCTCGCCACCGTGCGCGCGGCGTAAGGCGCCGCGCACGGCTTCGGCCTCATGGCCCGATACGCGCGGCATGCGCCGCGCACCGCGCCATGAGGGACCACGGCATATCCACACGTCTTTCCGCGCCGTCGCGGAGCCTGTCATCGGGCCGCGCTTCGCGCGGACCCGTTGGCGTCGTCCGGAATGACAGCCATGAGAGATGGCGCTCCCCGACCGCCTCTCCCCTCGTCCTGAGGAGCTCGCGCCGCGAGCGTCTCGAAGGATGAGGCCCACACCTCACCACGCCGGGTCCGGAATCAATCTGGCGAGGCCGCGTGCCGCCGCCGCTGCGCGGCAGCGTTCCCTGTCGCTGACGCGCACATGATTGACCTGCATCGCCAGCGCCGCCGACCATTTCCTGCCACGCACGACCGGCAGTGCAGCAACGCGTTCCAAACTGCAGCACCCCGCTTGCGTGCGCCGCGCGCGGCGTGACAGCGTGCCCGCGACGATGCCGCGTGTGCCGCGGCACCGTTATCCGACAGGACGCGATCCGACAGGAGACGACATGAGCATCCGCACGCGCCCGGGCGCGGACCATCCGCGCGCCGAGCAGTCCGACGATTCCGCGCCGTCGCGCCGCAGCGTGCTGCGCGGCGCGGTGGCGGGCAGCCTCGCGGCCGGCAGCCTCGCGACAGGCGCACGCGCAGCCGAGCCGACGGCGGAGGCCGCCAACCTGCCTCCCAACATCCCGGAATGGATGAAGGCGCCGGGCGCGCCGACGGGCGAGCAGCCCTACGGCCTGCCCTCGCCATTCGAGAAGACCGTGGTCAGGAACATCTCCAAAACCCTGCCGCAAACCATCTCGGCGTCGAGCCGCACGCCGCTGCAGGACCTCGACGGCATCATCACGCCGAACGGCCTGTTCTATGAGCGCCACCATGGCGGCGTGCCGGCGATCGATCCCGCCGCGCATCGCCTGATGCTGCACGGCCTCGTCGAGCGTCCCCTGGTGTTCACCATGGAGGAGCTCCGCCGCTTCCCGTCGCAGTCGCGCATCCACTTCCTCGAATGCTCGGGCAACCCGGTCTACACCAAGCCCTATGGCAAGACCGCGTCCGACCTCGTCGGCCTTGTCAGCTGCGCCGAGTGGACCGGCGTGCCGCTGCGCCTCGTGCTCGCGGAAGCCGGGCTCAAGCCGCAAGCCAAATGGATCGTCGCGGAAGGCGCCGACGCCGCGGCGCTGACGCGCAGCGTGCCGCTCGAGAAGTGCCTCGACGACGCCCTGCTCGTCTACAGCCAGAACGGCGAACGGCTGCGGCCGCAGCAGGGCTATCCGCTGCGGCTGTTGCTGCCGGGCTTCGAGGGCAACAT
Source organism: Bradyrhizobium sp. 2TAF24 (assembly GCF_052115025.1). Taxonomy (NCBI): domain Bacteria; kingdom Pseudomonadati; phylum Pseudomonadota; class Alphaproteobacteria; order Hyphomicrobiales; family Nitrobacteraceae; genus Bradyrhizobium; species Bradyrhizobium sp. 2TAF24. The sequence continues at coordinate 237,202 of NZ_JBFRFW010000012.1, forward strand.
GAGCGTGAAGTGGCTGCGCCGCCTCAAGGCCGTGGCCGAGCCGGCGTACTCGCGCGAGGAGACCTCGAAATACACCGACCTGATGCCCGACGGCAGCGCGCGCGAATTCACCTTCATCATGGAGGCGAAGTCGATCATCACCCGCCCGTCCGGCGGACAGCGGCTGACATCGACCGGCTATCACGAGATCACCGGCCTCGCCTGGAGCGGCCGGGGCAAGGTCAGCCGCGTCGAGGTGTCGGTGGACGGCGGTGCGTCGTGGCAGGACGCCGAACTGCAGGCGCCGGTGCTGACACGGGCGCTGACCCGCTTTCGCCTGCCATGGCGCTGGGACGGCCAGGCGACGACGATCCAGAGCCGGGCCATCGATGAAACCGGCTATGTGCAGCCGACACTCGCCGATCTCGTCGCCGTGCGCGGCACCAATTCGTTCTACCACAACAACGCGATCTGGCCGTGGCGGATCGAGGCCAATGGGGAGGTCAGCAATGCACAGGCGTGATCGTCGCTCCGCATCGCAATCCTGCGCGCCGCCGCAGCCAGCGCTCGCCTTCGCCACACCCGTCGTGGCGGCGCTCGGCGCGCTCGCGCTGCTGCTCGCCGTCATGCCGGCGCAGGCCCAGACGCAGGGACAAGGACAGGGACGAGGACCTGCACAAGGCCGCTACGGCCTCGGCCACGCCGCGACGGCCGAGGAGATCAAGGGCTGGGACATCGACATCGGCCGCAATGGCGAGGGCCTGCCGCCGGGCGGCGGCACGGTGGCGCAGGGCCATGCCATCTATGACGCACAATGCGCCGCCTGCCATGGCGCGCGCGGCGAAGGCGGCATGGGTGACCGCCTTGCCGGCGGCCAGGGCACGCTCGCCAGCGCAAAGCCGGTGAAGACCGTCGGCAGTTACTGGCCGTATGCACCGACGCTGTTCGACTACATCCGCCGCGCCATGCCGCTGACCGCGCCGCAGTCGCTGAGCAACGACGAAGTCTATGCGGTGTCGGCCTATGTGCTCAGCCTCAACGGCCTCGTCCCCGACGACGCCCGCCTCGATGCAGCGAGCCTCGCTGCCATCCGCATGCCCAACCGCGAGCGATTCACCGCGGACCCGCGGCCGGATGTGAAGGATGTGAGCGTGAGAAAGTAGGGCGATACGACTCCTGCACATCGCCTCCCCCTGATCCTGGAGTCTGTCTCCAAAAGAAACCACTGAAGCAGAGCGCTTGTTGTTAAACTCGTCATGCCCGGCCTTGTGCCGGGCATCCACGTCTTTGCGGTGTTTGAACAAGGAAGACGTGGATGGCCGGGACAAGCCCGGCCATGACGCAGAGTTTGGTAATGCGTCACGACACACACCACCGTACTGCGCGCGCTTGACCCCGCTCATTCAGCTTTGCACACGCCGCGCTGCCCCGGCCTCATGGTTCGAGACGCGCGGCGGTGCCGCGCTCCTCACCATGAGGGGAAAGGCAAGCCGCTTCAGCCGGCGCGACGCCTTGCGAGCGAGCGGGGGCAATCCACCTGGACGGCCCCACCCCGCCTCACTGCAACTGCGCCAGAAACTCGGTGTGGATCATCGGCTTCGAGAACATGCCGAAGTTGTGCGTAAACGCCATCTCCTGCGCCTCGCGGCTCACCGTGGCGGTGCAGTCCTTCAAGGTGATGACATCGAAGCCGCGCTCGTAGGCGCTGCGCATGGTGGATTCGACGCAGCAGTTGGTGAGGAAGCCGCCGAGCACGACGGTCTGGATGCCCTTGCTGCGGAGGATGAAGTCGAGGTTGGTGCTGGGAAAGGCGTCGAGGCCGCGCTTGCCCTCGATGATGATGTCGTCGCCCTGCGGCGTCAGGCCATCGGCGATCGCCGCACCCCAGCTGCCCTTGCGGAAGGCGCTGTTGTCGACGACGCCCTTGAGAATGCCATAGGGGTTGCCGGTGAGCTCGCGATAGCCTTCCGCGAAGGTGATCGGCGTGTGCAGGATGGCGACGCCGGCGGCGCGGGCCTTGTCGACGGTCGCCACTGTGTTGGCGAGCATGCCGGTGTCCGCCATCACATCCTTGACGCCGTCGTGGAACACGCCGCCCGGCGTGGTGAAGTCGTTCTGGTACTCGATCAGCACCAGCGCGGTGGTCTTCGGATTCATGAACGCCTCCCCTTGCGCGCCGCTGTGCCGCGGCGCCGTTGCATGGCGCGACGCTAGGCCGAACCGGCACGCCGCGGGTAACAACCGGGTGCTACGATGATCGTCATGCGTAGTAGCGGGCTACTACAAGCTGCGCCGCTCCGACCTGGACTCGAAGCCCGCCACCCCCAGTGCGTCATTGCCGGACTTGATGTTCAGTCCGGGGACATCACCGACGGGTGTTCGGAGACATAGCCGACACATCACAATACATGGACAGGCTGTTAGGGAGTCGGTCCATGCCATGGCGCAAGGTGTCGGTGATGGAGCAACGACGGGAG